>DAOWDZ010000154.1 GCA_030638765.1 Desulfocapsa sp. | reverse complement strand
TAACAACAGTACTAAAGTTCAAAATGAAACATTGGGGGAATTTTGGTCGAAAGAACTTGAAGACGCGGCATGATAACGAGTAATGCGTCTACTTTGCGTCTAAATGAGGCAGGATGTCGGGAAAAAGAAAAAGCCGTACACTGTGTAAGTATACGGCTTTTGTGATCATCTTTGGTACACTAGGCAGGATTCGAACCTGCGACCCCCTGATTCGTAGTCAGGTACTCTATCCAGCTGAGCTACTAGTGCATTCGGATGGCAGTATATAACCTAGTTCAATTATTTCCTCAAGCTTGTTTTCCATCTTTATTCGCTTTTTCCTGCTTATGAAAAATAATCTCATGATCTGCCGGTTTAAGGGTAGGATCGGCAACAATAATAATATCGATTTTATTCCGTAACTCCATTTCACCTATTTCATTTCGTTTTTTATTCAAAAGGTACTGAGCCACATCTAGTGGGAAATGACATTCCACACGAACCACTTCTTTCCTACTCGCTCCCGTCTGAATACGACGCAAATAAAACAAGGCCAGTGTTTCAACAGATCGTACAATACCCCGCCCCTTGCAGTGTTCACAGACGCGATAATTACTTGTTTCAATGGGCGCACCAAGCTTCTGTCTGGAAATCTGCATAAGACCAAATTTTGATATCCGACTGGTATCAACCTTAGCTCGATCTCGTTTCATGGCAGTTTTCACCTGACGCTCAACTTCACGTATATTCCTATTGATGCGCATATCAATAAAATCAACCACAATCAATCCACCAAGATCGCGAAGTCGTAACTGACGGGCAAGTTCTGTTGCCGCTTCCATATTCGCTTTGAATATAGACTCTTCAAAATTTTTACCCTTTCCAGTTGACCCGGAATTGACATCAATGGCAACCAACGCCTCAGTGGGATCAATAACAATCGACCCCCCTGAAGGAAGCTGAACCTGTGGCTGATAAATTGATTCAATCTGATCTTCCACATTAAACTGATTAAAGATCGGCCTTGCGCCCTTATGGAGCCTGACCTTGCAACCTTTTTGTTTAGTGGGCAAAAGATCCAGAAAATCCTTCACCTTTTCAAGGGCAACCAGATCATCAACAAGAATCTCTTTAATCTCAGGATCAAAATGCTCACGTAAAAAGCGCAGTACACAGTCATGATCCTGATACACCCGGCCAACACCTTCAAGCATCTGGCCCTTGGTTTTTATTTCTTTCCAAAGTTTAGAAAGAAAACGAACATCCTTGGTAATGGCTGTTTTTGTCACATCCTTACTGGCAGTACGAACAATCCAGCCAACTCCCTCAGGGATATTCAACCCCGCCATGATCTCACGCAGTTGCGATCGTCTTTCTTCACCGCTTATTTTTCTGGATATTCCGTTGGAATCAGAGCCCGGCATCAACACAACACCACGACCAGGAATAGAGAGATAGGTGGTCATATTGGCCCCCTTGTTTCCCACTTCTTCCTTCACAACCTGCACCAGTACTTCCTGCCCTCTTTCAAGAACCTCATGGATTTTCAATTTCTTCCATTGATGCTGTTGAATATAGCGTTTATTGGTCTCGCTGATTTCCTGCTTATAATATTCCGGATGGATCTCATTAAAGGGAAGAAAGCCATTCTTGTCAGTGCCATAATCCACAAAAGCTGCCTGCAAATTACTTTCTATGGCTACAATCCTTGCCTTATAAATATTGTTTTTAGTCTGCTTGGAAGAAACCGTGGAGACATGAATAGACTCCAGTCGACCATCGGCGAGAAGAGCCAAACGACATTCTTCAGGCTCTTCAGCATTAATAAGAAGCTTTAAAAGCTGTGGCTTTTCTTCGGGAACTTGTTTCTCAACTTGAGGTAATTGCCGATTCTCTGAACCTGTACTTTTCGTCTTCTGATTGTTTCGGCCACGGGAACGAGACGGCTTCTCTTTCGGCTTATTCTCCTCAGGAGCTTTTGTCGTTTCTGGAGCCTTTGTCGTTTTTACAGGTGACACTTCAGGTTCTGCAATTATTTGAGCTCCGGCAAGTGATTTGCCGGAATCGACAGAGTCATCAATTACTTTAGACTCTTTTACTTGTTTTGATCTACTGACAGGTTTTTTCCTGGGTGCAGCACTTTTTTTAGGAGTGGCTTTCTTCCTCGATTTAGGCGCAGCTTTCTTCACAGGCTTTTTTACTTCGGCCTTAGCCGCATTCTTTACAGGCGCTTTTTTTACTGTTTCCTTCTTAGCTGTACTCTTCCACCAGGCACCTGTTGATACCTTTTTTACTGTTTTTTCCTGTACAGTCTTCTTCTTTGACTCTACTTTTTTATCTACCATGATTTTCCTTTACCGTGAACGGACGAAGTCCATTCCGGAACATTTGTAACAAACCCGCTTACAACGGATTGTCTCATTTATTTAACAGGAACAAATGACAACATTGGTCAATTTTCCCATTTTACATCATGTCGTCACCTCGCTTTGCCCCAAGCCTCCCGAAAGAGTTCCTTTGAGACAAATGAAAGCACCACAAATCCTATCGTGGCCTGCAAAATTACCGACGTTACTTTTTAAAAAAGAGTTTAAACTTTTCTCAGTTACATCTCTTTGACATACGATTTTCCAGAAAACATTCTCCGGATAACATTGCTCTTCTGCTGCACTTAGTCCATGCAGCAAAGAACAAATAAATTCATTTTACAAAACGTCTCTCACTGCGGAAAATCCGGTCTGACAACACACATCACGCAGAAAAGACACTGGTCCAACTTTTCTCCAAGTCTATTTAAACTGTTAACAAAAGGGGAAGATTTGCGACTAAAACGTAGAGAAAAGGTGGCCTATTCCATCAACCAGTAAGCTTACAAGTAATACTTTCGCCCAGAAAGACAAGAAAAATATTGTTCTTATTGGAGGAAACACACCATAATTCAAAGTAAAATTAAAACAATTTCCCTTTATAATCAAGGCAAATATATGATTTAAAACTTGACACTAACCGTCCATCCTCGTACATTTCATGGGTTGAATGTCTTAGCTTTTATTTATCGGGATTACAGGCAGTTTACCTCCTAAATTCAAGGAAATCGCACAAACAAACCGATACAAGTACTTTCTTATCAAAACTCATGTCCCCACTGGCATGAAAACATATGATTTTTCATGGAGTTACCTGTGACAAAGCTCTTCTACCATCGTTCTTCTGCTAAACTTTCTCTTTGCCTTGGTTCTTTACTAACCCTGGCCATCCTGCCTGCCCTGGCTCAGGCAGAAACAGTCCAAACCGATGAATGGCAGATTGAAGCTGACAAAGTTCTTCGTTTTGAAGACCCTCAAAGTGTTATTGCGGAAGGAAATGTTATTCTCACGAAAATACGCATCCTTCCTCCAAAGAAAACAATTGCGATTGTGGAAACTTCTGCATGGTCCCTGCTACTCGAAGAAGAACCTGAAGAAATTGCTGAAGAAGCCGCAACCCAAGAAGTCGCGTTTGACACAACACCTCGCACCAAAACTGAAATAACCATCAAAGCTGACTGGATAGCATATGATGTTGAACAACATTCCATCAAAGCAAAAGGAAATGTTTCCATCGCAAATGCCACGGACAAGCTCCAGGCCAAAGAAGGCGAACTTGACCTGAATACTCAGCAGGGAAGCTTTAAAGAAGCTATCATCCTTCGGGATTCCATGGATCTTCACCTCGAAGGTGAAACCATCACCAAAACAGGTACCAACAGTTACAATATCAAAAACGGCTGGGTAGTGACCTGTAAAGTCCCTGAAGAAAACACTCCACCTTGGAGTTTTGCAGCAAGTAATACCGACGTAACACAGGGCGAATATGCGTTTATGACACACGCAACATTCCGCATTAAAGACGTGCCCGTCTTCTACACTCCCTGGCTGATTGTACCTGTTGGCAATAAGCGTCATACCGGCTTGTTATTTCCAGAACTTTCTAATTCCGATCGCAATGGTTTTGGTTTCAACCTGCCACTCTTTATAAATATTTCAGATTCATCTGATATCACTCTCTATCCTGAATTTTATGCCAATCGTGGCTTTATGCCCGGTCTGGAATACCGTTATGTCCTTGGCGCTCAGAAAAAAGGTTCTCTGATGGCAAGTTATATAAATGATGACCTTTCTGATCCATCGGAAACCGAATACTGGGAAGATACCGACTACACTCATACAGAACAAAACAGATACTGGGTACGAGGAAAACTTGATCACGATTTTGAAAATAATGTCTTTACTCGTGTGGATCTCGATATTGTTTCTGACCGCGATTATCTTGTCGAATTTAATTCAGGCATCACAGGTTTTGAAGAATCCAATGACAAATTTGGTGATACTTTTGGTCGTAGTTTCCAAAACAAAACCAGTGATCAACGAGTAAACTCATTTAAAATCCTGAAATCCTGGGATGGAATGGCTCTTGAGGGCGTTTTTCTCGGGATTAATGATGTCAGAGAATCAACAACCAGCCCGACCCCTCTCTGGAAACTCCCAAGCCTTGGTTTCACAGGAAGTCAACTCATCGGAGACACAAACCTCACCCTTGACTGGGACACTGATTACGTAAACTATTACCGCGAAGACGGAGTCGGCGGACATCGTATCGACCTTCACCCTCGCCTCAGCACACCGCTGCCCCTTGGCCCCTACCTCGAGTCCCGCGCTGAAATAGGAGTTCGTGAAACCTATTATAACGTCCAAACATTTGGTGATGCTGTCTGGGATGGTGATACCAATCACAATCGTTTACTTGGTGACTTCCACACAGAAATCGGCACTACCCTTTTAAGGGATTTTGATTTGAATATGGGTAACACTAAAGGCTTCACCCACAACTTCAGACCCTACATTATATACGATTACCTCACAGACGAAGACCAGACAGAACTTCCTCAATTTGATGCCGTCGACAATAAGGCTCACCAAAACGCAATCAGCTACGGTATAGACAACTTCCTCAACCTCTTCGGAACAGATAGTAACGGCAATGATACGAATACAGATTATGGCTATCTGAAAATCCGTCAAAGTTATGACCTGCGAAGTGAGGCATCTGAGACACCATTCTCCGCTGTCAATGTGAAGTTGCGCTGGGACCCTATGAACCAGGGCTGGCTCATCTATAAAACAGATATCGATGTGTATGGTGAGGGCTTCACCTCCCATACCGTTGAAGCCGGATATCAGAATAGCAGGGGTGATTTCCTCAACCTCGACTACAGGTATGACAATGACGGAGACACTCACCAGATCAATGTCTCCGCCAAGGCTCAACTGTACGCTACTATCTTTGCGAAATATTCCATTGAACATTCCATCTCTGAATCTGAGGTCATAGAACAGAACGTCTCTCTTATGTATCAGCCTTCATGCTGGTCCGTTGAATTGTTATCAAGATACTCACCCGGTGACCACCTGCTCATGGTTATGTTCAACCTCGCTAACATTGGAAGCCCACTGGGCTTAAGGTTGTAACAGAAACATGCATTTTGATGTCTTTAATGGCGACGCAGACGGCATAATCGCACTGCATCAATTTCGCCTGCAAACACCGCAACCTGATGCCACTTTGGTTACAGGGGTTAAACGTGACATAAAACTCCTGGATAAAATCAAAGACGTCCAAAACAGCACTATTGCCGTCTTTGATATATCTCTTGATTCTAACCGTGACAGCCTCGTAAGGCTCCTTGCTCATGGAAATAGGATCACCTACACAGACCACCATTTTGCTGGTGAAATCCCTGATACAAATCAACTGACTATCCACATTGATCCTTCTCCCACCGTCTGTACTTCACTTATTGCAGATCAACTTCTTCAGGGAAAATACCGAACTTGGGCAATTGCAGGCGCTTACGGTGACAACCTTCACGATTCTGCAAAAAAAATTGCTGCTGACCTGTCTCTTGGCTCAGAACAACTTGAGAAGCTTCGTGAGCTCGGAGAGCTACTCAACTACAATGGATACGGTGCAGACCTAAGCGATCTTCACTTCACACCTGACGCACTGTATCAGGCACTGCATCCATACGAAGATCCATTTGATTTTCTGGCAGAATCTGATGACCTGACAACACTTCGACGTGGATTCACAGAAGATATGGAGCTTGCCATGGGGCAGAAAGAGATGGATTCTGGCAAAGCAAACCGAGTCTACACCTTTCCCAATGCATCCTGGTCAAGAAGAGTTGCAGGAGTATTTTCAAACCTGCGAGCCAGAGAAAAGAAAGATGCTGCCCATGTTCTAATAGTAGAAAATGACGATTCCACGTTGCGTATCAGCGTGAGAGCTCCCTTAAACAATAGAAAAGATGCCGACACCCTGTGCCTTGCCTTTCCCACAGGTGGAGGACGCACCGCAGCTGCCGGTATCAACGGACTTCCAGCAGAAATGCTCGATGACTTTCTGGACCGTTTTCATTCAACCTATCCAGGCTGAGTTCGCAACTCATTACGATGAAAATTCTCACTGTAAGACTTTTTGTTTTTTCCATACTGGAATGATGTAAATGAAAACAAAAAACACCTCCATTGTCCTTGTACTTCTTGCGGGACTACTCCTGCTTCTGAATGGATGTGCCAAAGCACCACTCGACAAACTTTCAAAACATGACTTCCCTGTCTTCAATGATGACCTGTGCACTGAGAGCCTCCTCACCGCTGCCGTTCGTCATCTTCACTATTTAGACAAACTTCCTGACACATCCCTGATAACTCTGGGCTCTGATACCTACCCCATTTCATGGATGCAGGAATCCATAAATTCTTTTATCGACATATTAAAACAGGATCCCGACACAGAGGAACTGGCCCGCATAGTTCGGGAAAATTTCATTATCTATCAGGCGGGTGGCCGAGAAGATTACCCAAGAGGTGAAATGCTTTTCACCGGCTACTATGAACCCTTTCTCAAGGGAAGCCTGACCAAAAAACCCCCGTATCTTTACCCCCTGTACAGTCCTCCTCCATCACTTGTGCAAACAAAAGACCCCAAAACTGGCAAAATGCTTTTCAAACGCAACGATGGCAAAGACCAATACGCTCCCTACTGGACACGGGAAGAAATTGAAAGCAATGACCTGGCTGCCGGTAACGAACTTGTCTATCTGGATGATCCGGTTGATGCTTTTATCCTCCATGTTCAGGGTTCTGGTAAAGTACAACTTCAGGATGGTTCCATTCGCTCTATCCATTATGCGGCATCGAACGGGCTTGAATATTTCTCCATTGGTAAACTTCTGGTGGATCAGAAGAAAATGAGCCTTGAAGATGTCTCAATTCCAACCATTCGAACGTATCTGCAACAACACCCTGAAGAGCAAGATCAAATACTTAACCACAATATAAAATATATCTTTTTCAACTGGGCACCCGATGGTGCTCCAGCAGGAAGCCTTGGAGAGCCACTGGTTGCCGGTCGTTCCATAGCCATCGACCCTGAAGTTCTCCCCCACTCAGCAATTGCATTTCTCATCAGCCGTAAACCAGTCTTGAACAAAGATGGAACAATCAAAGAATGGATCCCCATGCATCGTTTTGTATTTCCACAGGACACAGGTTCTGCCATTAAAGGGGCAGGACGTGCAGATCTCTATTGGGGAAGTGGCAACTACGCAAAAACTGCCGCCGGTAGCATGAAGGAAAAGGGTTCTCTTTACTTTATCGTTAAAAATAACTTTGAAAAAAAGAGCAAATGAATACGCCCAGACAGTACCAGATAAACTCCGAAGTATTTCATCAACGTGCGGAGGAATATGACAGCTGGTTTGACGACAGCCTGCTCTTTGATATTGAAGCTGCCGCTATAGATGCGTTAGTTGTTGCCGGGCAGTCACCAGCTCTTGAAATCGGTGTGGGGCCGGGTCGTTTCGCCTCTAAATTTGCATCCAGCATCGGAATTGACCCCGCAAGAAGCCCTTTGCATATAGCTCATTCAAGAGGCATCGCCGTCTCTCAGGCCATCGGTGAAGAACTTCCCTTTCTCAGTAACTCAATCCTCAGAGTTTCCCTGTTTTTCACGCTCTGCTTCCTTCAAAATCCGACAGAAGTCCTTCGTGAATCCCATCGGGTACTCAAAAAATCGGGAAATTTCATACTAGGTTTTGTTCCGGCAAGCGGCCCCTGGGGAAAAAGTCTTCAGCAAAAAAAAGAAGCCGGCCATCCATTCTCTGAGCATGCCTGTTCTTATCTTATCAAAGAAATTGAAGCACTCCTGATCAATAACGGTTTCAGCATCACCGATTCAGTATCCAGCCTTTACCAGATACCGGGACGTGTCACTCAAATGGAAATGCCGAAAACAGGCATGGATGAAAGTAGTGGATTTGTAGTACTCAAGGCCGAACGTCTTCGGGGACAAGTTAAAACATGACACGCTTCATATCTCTTCTATTGCTGCTCATTCTTTGCTCTGTGCTGTCTGGTTGTTCTTTAACACCATACGGAAGGAAAACGCCTGTATCTCTAGAAAAATCTCCCACTGCAACAGACCTCCAAAAAAACAGTGCGGTGAAAGCCATATTGTTAAAACAGTATAAGGAGTGGCAGAAAATACCGTATAAAATTGGTGGATTGAGCAAGCGCGGCATTGATTGTTCCGGATTTACTCTTATCACCTTTCAATCAAAACTTGGTTATACTCTTCCACGGACCACAAAACTGCAAGCTCAAACAGGAAAGAAAATAGCCCGAAAAAATCTTCAGCCGGGAGATCTGGTATTCTTTAAACCAAGTATAT
>DAOWDZ010000196.1 GCA_030638765.1 Desulfocapsa sp. | reverse complement strand
TATTCCCGGTGTTGTCATTTTGCCATTGGCCTCTGTAAAAAAGCAGAAGTTCTTCCATTGCTTTGTTTGCTTCAAAGTTTCGCACCTGCGAAGGAAGTCCGTTGATAATCATATCGTCTGCTATTTGAGTAGTCTTTAACCAGCTCGGCGCAGGGAAATCTTTTGAGCCGGCATGGGCTGTGCAACTGAGTGCAAACAGGAGTAGAAAAGAGAGTCCTGTAATGAATAGCCTGGTTTTGCCAGTGGAATAGATACTGTTATTCATAATAGTTCAGACGAAACTCTTCCTTGGATTCTCCGGGATGTTCTTCCAGGAATTCATGCGGGATAATATCATCATCCACATAGCCGAATTCCGGCATGGAGGGCAGTTTGATGTCGATGAGTGGGATATAGTCCAATCCTTTATTTATCCCACCAATAATGTCGTTCACAACAGTTGATAAAGGGCTGAGGAATGCTGTCAAGACTAGTCCCCGGCTTTCAGCGCTGGCATTTGCAGTGCTTCCTGAATTCCAGGGATCACTGAGAACAGCAGCTTTGGCATGAATTGTGAGTGGGGTGGTGTCTTTGGATGACCGCTCTCCGCCAAGGTAATATCGAGGCAGAATGTCGCCGAGTGAACGCACTTCAACATTCACATGGGAGCTGACATAGTTGTTTCTGTATTCTGGTTTTAGTACATCGAATGTGCCGTCAACCTGTTCAAATTGCAGGATTGCAGAAAACACCGATGTGACAAGACCCATTGCATCAAAAAAGAAATTTAAAATATCCGGTGAGTTCTCTCCAAAGGTGGCAGGAGTTTCATTTTTTTGTATTGTTCCAGTGAAAATGTCAGTGGATGTAAAAAGGGAGTCTCCTCTGTGATCCAGCCATTGAGGATTTGCTTTAAAAGATGCATTTGGATCAGAATATGTGTCCGAAGTGGGATCACTGAAGAAATAGTGTTTCGCTCTTGCTTGAGTGGCATCAAATTTTCGCATTCCAGCGCTTTCACTGCTTTTAATATCAATTCGTGGAGTTTTATCCGGGAGATCCCAGACGGTGTATTCCCATGCCTCGAATCGTGCCTTGTTGATTGCGGCATGTCTGATATCTATAAATTTTCCAAGTATCGGGATGATGAGAAAAAGCGGAACGAGCAAAAAGACTGAGGCGATGATAAATTCTGTAGCTGCTTGACCCTGCTGGTTCAGGGATCGATTGTTTTTGTGTGGGGTTATCATTAGAATATGTCGAGGAGAGTCATGAAACCTTTTTCGAGTGATTCAAGCCCAGGGACTTCTTCAGCGTCGTGTTTGGCAAGCCATATGGTCTTATGCTGAATGGCTAACGCAAGAAAGCGATCAATGTTATTGGTTTTGGCAAGTCTTGCCTGCCAGAATGGGCCAAATACATTTGCCTTCTCATTATCTTCATCACCTCGTAGAAAATAGGATAAATCGCTGGGCCGTTTGTAGTAGACTTCCGATTTGGCGATGGCTCCTATTTCAGTAATTTGAGGGTTTTCCTCCAGGATATTCAGGTTGCCGCTAAATTTGGGGCCTGTTTTGTTGATATCACTTACTTTTCTGACCACGCCAACAAGATAAAAAGGGGACATAAAAGGGATGGTGTAGGCAGGTTCTTTCTCTTCAGTAGTACCCATACCTCGATATGGCGCAAGGCCGGAATAGGTTTCTATGTTGTTTTCTTCCATTTCCAGAGCGGCCTGCTCCCAGGAAAGGAAGCTCTTTGACTTCAAGCCGTATGCACCTGGTATGGATGTTGTGTTTCTCAGATCGTTCGGCATGTCGCTGAGAGTGAGTCGCACCTCGCTTGCCGCCTGATAACCACTGCCGCCCACCGGAATCTCGATGCCAATGTCAAAAGAATCCTCATCGGTGTAGGTAAGAAATGTAGCTTTATACCCCCAGGAAAGATCTACGCCAAAGGCTGCCGTATCTATGGCTGACCAGTTATAGTTGGTATCTTTATACCGTAACTCTGAGGCACCCTGGCTGCCAAAACCAGTGTCAAATTCTGCCCAGATGTCAATGGAGGCAATTGTAATACTCTTACTTACTTCAAACTTGAGGTCAAGGCAGAGATGCCAGTTTCGTGTTTTAAAAGTACTGTCTTTACAGAGATCATCAGTGACATTTGATGGTGGGTCAGCTCCGTCCCAGTCTTTACTGAATGGGTCCCGTGCGGTCCTGATGGTCGCAGCCAGTCGTTGCATTCCTTCGTTTTCTTTTATTTTCCCTGGTTTGTATCTTTTTGTATAACCATGCCAATAAGTGGGTATGTGTCCGGCTAGTGCAAGAATGCCGAGATCAGAAAGGTGAGCTCCAGGTCTGTCCTGATTGAAAATATCCTTCATCTTAAAGGGTGACGTTCCTGGAACGTTATCTTCAATTGTTTTGAAAAGTGTTGTCGTTACCATGAAAATGGTAGCTCCATGGTAGGCCGTCTGGCTAAAGCTATACACTTCATTGACGATTGAAAGAGCACGGATTATCGGGGCAGCTATTTCAGCCATAACATCTTCCATTGCAATCCCCGTTTCATTCAGTATGGTTCCGATGACTTCGAGGGGATCAATAAAAGGAGAAACAGCTGCTAATATTGCCTCACCAACAAGGGGAATTGCAAGACAACTGGCGGTAACTGCTTCAGCAAAGTCCTGGAAGTTACTGCCTATGGTTTTAACTTCATCAATCAAAGAGAGGAGGCCAATCATCTGTCCAATGCCCACTTCATTGGCAACCATGGCACGATTGGTGTACGCGCAGAAATTGAGAGAACGAGCCTCCAGAGTGGAGGCGCTGAAGGCAGCAGCATCAGCAGCATTTTGAAGCTGCATCTTTTCAGTGGTGATACGGCCGGATTGGTAGAGGAAGATAGTGCAGACTAAAATGACACCAATAAAGGCAAGTACGAAAATAGATGCTTGCCCTTTTTGGTTGTTAGGTGTCATTGGCTGCACTTTACCCTTAAAACCATCGATGGAGTATAAAGGTATTCTTTTATTTCGTAATGGAATTACAAAACGTTATATTGTTCTTATTCTGAGGGGGGTACCAGTAATGTCTACCTGTAAAATCACTTCTGGCGTTAGTTTGCTGCCTTATGGTCAACATATGTTTTCATGTTTGCATCTGTTGCGGCTTCTGTAACAGCTTCATCAGCACCAGCCTGGGCTGAGGTTGCTTTGTCAGGAGAACCAGCCAGTGTTTCACTAATATCAGCAGCAGAACCGCGGAGTGTCTTACCAAAGTATGAGAAAGCGGCGATGCCGGCTAGAGCTACAACGGCAACAATAATGATATATTCGGTCATACCCTGGCCTGATTGGTTTCGTAACAGTTTCATGTGAAAATCCTCCTGCTGGAATTAAAAGTGCTAAAATTCTTTTTAGTAAAATTAGGTACTTCAGTGTTCTTAGTTATGGTATCACACTAAAGCAGCAAAAACAAAAAATAAAGTTGTATTTTGCATATTATAAGTTATTCGTTGTCTCAACAGGGTATTTTTTTGCATTGAGTTTCATTTTCTCTTTCGCACAGTCCAGCGGATTTAGGTTGAATTTATCTGCCAGCATGGTGAGATAGATCATTACATCACCGACCTCCTCAGCAACATGTTGTCGGGTAGTTGTGTCAATATTATGGCTTTTTTCTCCTTCCAGCCATTGAAAAATCTCAATGAGTTCTGCTGTTTCCACACTGAGTGCCATGCATAGATTTTTTGGGGTGTGAAATTGCTGCCATTTTCTGGCCGATGCAAATTCACGAAGACTTGTTCGTAGTTTTTCCATGGAAGTATCGTATTTGTGTTGGTATTTATAGTCAGATTCTGGTAGATTTTTTTCTTTTGTATATTGTTAAAGTACCATTGGATCGCTTCAGCGCAACAATCTTTTTACTCTTATTCCACCGAGCAACTGATGAAAAAAAAATTCCCTTTATTTTTGACCTGCATTGTGGTCGTGAGCTTCTTTTTTCCTGTATTCTCCAGTGCGAAGTCTAATTCTTCGGCAGTCGCTGATTTATCCCGCAATAAACTGATAGGTTTTATGCTTGGTAAACAACTTCCAGTGATGCATTTCAGTGACAAAGCAATGACTGATGATTTGGCTTTTGCGGCTTTTGATCTCTATCTGAAGCAGCTTGATTATCAGAAACGTTTTTTGCTGCAATCCGATGTGGACAGGCTGTCTGGTTTGGCTCCTGGTATTGATAACAACCTTCTGAGAGGGAGCATTGTTTTACCGGATGTTGGCTATAAAATACTGGCAACTCGTGTGGATGAGGTTGAAAAAATAACAGTTCATCTTCTTACTACTGGTTTTGATTATAATCGGGATGAAGGGTATGAAACCGATCCTGACAAATTGAAATATGCAACAAATGTTACGGATTTGTCAGAGCGCTGGCGGAAAATACTCAAGGCTCAGATTGTTTCCCGTTATCTTGACCTTGTTGAAGATCGGGATGAAAGTAAGAAACTGGAAACGAAGGAAAAAGAGCCTCTAAAAAGTGACGCTGAATTGTGGACCGAGGCTGAGGAAAAGATTGCCAATCGGAACAAGAATTTTTTCAATCGAATGCATCAGGAGACCAAACAAGATCATTACGACCGTTTTTTTAACGCTGTGACACGAGCCTTCGATCCTCATACTAACTATATGCCACCTGCCAATAAGGAAGACTTCGATATCCATATGCGGGGTAGTCTTGAAGGCATAGGCGCTCTTCTTCGGGAAGAGGATGGTTATATAAAAGTTGTGAATATTATTCCAGGATCGGCCTCGGCCCGTCAGGGGCGATTGGAGGCTGAAGACATAATCCTTGAAGTTGCTCAAGGGGCAAAGGAATCTGTGGAGATTACAGATATGCGTCTTCGTGATGCTGTGCGCCTTATTCGAGGGCCCAAAGGGTCAGAAGTTCGCCTTACTGTTAAAAAACCAGATGGTACTAAAGAGCTGATTCCAATCCTGCGTGACGTGGTACAAATCGAAGAAACTTTTGTGAAATCCACTCTAATGGAGGGGCCAAACGGTGATAAGGTTGGTTATGTGATGATACCGAGTTTTTACCGTGATTTCGAAAAAACCCGTAACGGATCTGCTGATGCCAGAAATTCCACTGATGATACCCGAATTGCCATTGAAGAGTTAAAGAAAAAAGGGATCAAAGGGCTTATTCTTGATCTTCGAAATAATGGTGGTGGTTCACTCATGGATGCTGTGGATACAACGGGATTATTTATACAAGAAGGTCCCGTTGTTCTTGTGAAAAATAGTTATGGGAATAAAAGAGTGCTTAGTGATGACGATTCCTCAGTTACCTGGGATGGGCCGTTACTTGTGCTTGTTAATCAGTTCTCAGCTTCAGCTTCTGAGATTTTAGCAGCTGCTCTACAGGATTATGGACGGGCGGTTATTGTTGGCGGAGCACATACCCATGGAAAGGGAACCGTTCAGACTCTTATCGATATGAACGACAATATCCCACTACTTCATTTGAAAAAATACGAAGACCTTGGTGCCTTAAAGGTAACTATTCAGAAATTTTATCGCGTGAATGGTGGCTCAACCCAGTACAAAGGTGTTGAACCCGATATTATTTTACCAAGTCTATTTCAGCATCTCGAATCGGGGGAGCAGTATCTTGATAATTCGCTGCCCTGGGATCAGGTGGCACCAGTTTCCTATGAGAAGTTTGGTACAAGAGCTTTTGATCTTGCCATGTTGAAAAAGAAATCCGGGAAAAGGGTACAGGAAGATGATGGTTTGAAGGTTATTGCCGACGAAGCTGCAAAAGCATCGGAACGAGTAAAGAAAACAAGCATGTCCCTGAAACTTTCTGATATGAAAGAGAAGCGGGTAGAGGCTAAAGCT
>DAOWDZ010000208.1 GCA_030638765.1 Desulfocapsa sp. | reverse complement strand
GGCGACTGGGAAGGAACTGCTGCAATATTGACAGATGCTGCCAAATCAATCGAGGCGGGTGGTGCTGATTTTCTTTTGATCTGCACGAATACAATGCACAAGGTTGCACCTCAAATTGAAGAGTCCATTTCCATCCCGATACTGCATATTGCCGATGCAACGGCAGAAAAACTTCAGGAAGATACTGTGAAACGTGTTGGTTTGCTCGGTACCCGATTTACAATGGAAGAGGATTTCTATAAGGGCCGACTGACGGACAAATTTAATATTGAGGTTGTGGTGCCAGATGAAGATGAACGCGAAATCGTCCACAATGTGATCTATTCGGAGCTTTGTTTAGGAAAGGTCTTAGATCAGTCACGGCAGAAGTATCTTGATATAATAGATTCGTTACATGCAAGAGGTGCTGAAGCGGTGATTCTTGGCTGTACAGAAATAGCTTTACTGGTGCAACAGGAACACACCAGCGTGCCATTGTACGATACAACAGAAATTCATGCTGCGTCAGCTGTAAATATGGCTATAAAACCTTAAAGAGAGGGACAGGAGAGTATGAAAATACATCATTTGCGCAATGCTACTTTTGTTATTGAATCCGGAGCTCATTTTATTCTGATTGATCCCATGCTTGGTGAAAAAGGATCACTGCCGCCCTTTGCCGTATTTCGTCATAAAGCGAAAAAGAACCCGATCGTTTCCCTTCCCGAAAACAGTGCTGAGATATTAAGCAGTGTCTCTCATTGTCTTATAACGCATTCGCAGTGCTTTGGGTTAAGACCACTGAGTCATCTTGATCATCTTGATGGTGCCGGAGAGTTATTTTTAAAAGAAAAGAATATTCCAGTGACCTGTCCGGTGCTCGATGCAGCCTATCTGAAAAAGTATGGGATGAATGTCCAGGTGTCGCTGGATAACTGGAAACCAGCACAGCTGCTTGGTGGAAAAATCACAGCAGTTCCCGCACAGCATGGACATAGCTGGATGCATCATCTCATGGCCAATGGAGTTGGATTTTACCTTGAACTGCCGGGTGAACCCTCAATTTATATCAGTGGCGATACTGTCCTTACTGAAGATGTAAAACGTGCACTGCATGAGTTAAAACCAGATATTGCAGTGGTTGCTGCCGGTTGTGCCAGTCTGGATGTGGGTGGCCCAATCCTGATGACAGTTGAGGAAGTGATCTCTTTCATTAAGGCAGCTCCCGGTAAAGTTATTGCTAATCACCTGGAAGCTTTAAATCACTGTCCTGTAACCCGTGCCCAGTTGAAACAGACGTTGACAGAAAAGGGACTTCTCGCAAAGACCTTTATCCCGAAAGATGGTGAAACTATTACTGTGGATCTTGACTGATGAATTCTCAAAAGTCAGGTCTTTCGGGAATGTTGAGCAGCCTGTTGATGAAATTGTTTGGAAATCGAAAATCAGATGGCCACCACTGGGACAGGGTTTTCTCCGGTGCTGAAGATTCAACTTTAGGATGGTATGAGAAGGATGCTTCGCAGACCTTCACTCTGTTAAACCATGTTCCAGGTTGGGGAAACTCTGTAATATTGCTCCCCGGAGCTGGAACCTCTGTCTTGATAGAGGAACTTCTCGCCAAAGGAGCCCATTTACTGCTGAACGATATTAGTGGAGAGGCATTGGATCGTGTGAAAACGCGGTTGCATGGAAAGTATCCGGATATTCAATGGCTTTATCAGGATATTTCTCAACCATTCCAGGATAAAATACTGGATGTGGATATCTGGCTTGATAGGGCAGTGTTACATTTTCTCACCCAGGAGGCAAAAATAGCAGGTTATTTTGAAAATGTACTGGCAACGCTTAAAGTTGGAGGGTATGCATTTTTTGCTGAATTCTCAGAGAAAGGTGCATCGAAATGTGCAGGGTTGAAGGTTCATCGTTATTCTATCGAAGAACTCTCACAACGCCTGGGCAGTTCATTTGTGCTTAAAGAGCATTTTGACCACAATTATATTAATCCCTTTGGAGATCCCAGGCCATATGTGTATGCACTGTATCAGCGACAGAGCTAACAAGATAAGCGTAGGAGTAGCATCGTTTTGTATCTGGTAATCAATAATATTCAAATACCCATTGAAGAGGATGGGATGGAAGAATATGTGCGTGGTGCTGCTCAAAAAATGGGTGTTGCAGACGATACTCTTTCTGTCGTGAAAATTTTAAGTAAAGCTCTCGATTTACGTAAACAGGAACAGTTTTATTATAAAATGTCACTGGTTATCAGTATTGATGACAGCTTTCTAAATAAACAGAAATTCACTCTCTATTCAGACCCGGAAACAGTAAAAAATAAAACAGCCGATCTACCTGACAGACCGCTAATAGTAGGATTCGGGCCGGCGGGTATGTTTGCAGCTCTGGAATTGATTGATCGTGGCTTAAAACCCATCATTTTTGAACGTGGTAAAAAGATAGAAGAACGTTCTGTGGACGTTGAGCAATTTATCAAGAGCAGAAAACTCAACCCAGAATCAAATATCCAATTTGGGGAAGGTGGCGCCGGTTCTTATTCAGACGGCAAACTCTTTT
>DAOWDZ010000083.1 GCA_030638765.1 Desulfocapsa sp. | reverse complement strand
TTGACGATCCGGAAACCTACAAAAAGATACATGCAAATCAGGCGTCCCTCATTGTAGCCACAGCTGATGACCTGATGAATACCAACATATCATTTACAGTACGGGAAATCTCCAGCAGCGTGCCCATTGCCTGTAGTGCCGACAAAGAACACTCACTCGACATACTTAACTTTTCAGGAAACACACATGCTTTTCAGTTTATGAGCATGCTTGGAATCAACATGGCCGAAAAAACAATGCCTGTTGCAAGCACTCATATTATAGGTCGTTTTGAAGAGTTACGTATCGGTGAAATCCCTGTTCGTGACACAGCCCTTATAGGCAAGACCCTTGCCGAATCCCGACTCAGAAATGAGCTTGGAATAACAATCATCGGTATTCTTGAAAAAGGGCAGATACTCCTCCCAGAACCACACAGAGAACTCCTGGCAACAAATATTCTGATTATGGCAGGAAGCCAGGAAGAGCTTGAACAAGCCGGACAATATCTGGTAAAACCGCCTTCGCAACCATTACCTGAGCCCACCGTGCTCATCCTTGGCGGTGGCAGAGTAGGACATGCCGCAGCAGTATACCTGAAAAAAAACAAGATCCCCTACATGATAGTTGAAAAACGTCAAAATGTGAGTATGAGACACGCGCATCATATCCATGGAGACGCTGCTGATATCAAGACATTAAAAGAGGCCGGAATCGACAAGGCAGCATCTGTAATTATTACCACCCATAATGATGCCATGAATATCTATCTCTCCTTCTACTGCCGACAACTTCGGCCTGACATCCAGATAATAAGCCGGGCACGAGAAGAAAGAACTATCTCCAAATTATTTAGAGCAGGAGCAGACCTCGTGGATTCATCTGCATCCATGGGTGCAACGGCCATTATGGATATTCTACAGCCATCCGATACTTCCTTTTTTTCAGATGCACTGAATGTCTTTTTAGTGCCAACTCCGGAAGCCTTTATCGGTAAAACGTTGACAGAACTGCAAATGCGTGAGAAAACCACCTGCAGCCTCCTAGCAGTGAAAAATGAAGGCGAGTTCAAAACAAATCCCGACCCGAATACAGTATTTGATGACAGCCACGAATTGATTTTAGCAGGATCAGTTGAAGCCGAAGAACAATTCCGTAAAGAATACCTGAAACAATAAACGATGCCAACTGACGACGAAGATAAAGAAGCGCTACAACTTCTAAATTCAAAAAAGAAGCTGTCTCTCTATTTCCCCTGCGATGCCCATACATTTACACAGCAAGCCATTGAAGACGGGATTGAATCAGGCAACATAATGACAACAGCTGCCGACATTCTTCCCTACGTCCAGACAGCACTCCTTGACAACAAAATACTTGAAATTGAACTCAACGGTGCCGAGAGAATCTATTTCAGCAGAATAAGTGATGAGGTTCCTGAACTTGAAGTAATGGAAAACGAAGAGGGAGAGTTTGAGATGATGCAGCCCGACCATACTCCGGGCGATTACCTGAAGTCACTCAACCATATCATATGTCTGCCGCTTGAACCAGGGATGGGAAATCACCATATTCGAAGTTCGCAACAGGTGATGATTCGTTTTTTCACATCCACGAGTGCCATTGAACTTGGAACCGTTTTCCAGAAACTCGTAACAATTCAGGAGTTACCTGTTTTACAACTCTCTTTTCCAGTGATTGCCAGACAGATTGAAGGCGCTAGAGCATTTCGCGCCAAAGTTCCAACCGATATGGCCTTTACCCTTATCATCAAAGGAAAAAAGAAACTCCGACCCAACATAGATACAGTCCCCATTGACATTAGTGCTGCCGGGATGTCCTTTGAGATCCAAAGGGAAGAACAGAAGTTGTTTCAAGTGGATGAAATCTGTAATATTCGTTTTTTTATTGATGCTGAGATGCATGTAAAAGTAAATGCAAAGATTCATCATATATCCAGAATCCGGAACAAGGCGGGCATTCAATATTGCTGTGGAGTCCAATTTGACCTCGAAAGCCGCTCACTTGCCTCCACCATAGAGGGGATTGTGGCAACCGTACAGCGTGCCCATCTTAAAGAACTTGCGGAGCTATCGGAAGAAAGCGGTATTTCGATAATTCGTTGATCCCAGGGGTTACTTTAACGACCACATCTAGGGAGCCAATCGCTCCACCTTCCAGCGGCTATCATCTGTGTGTGCGTACAAAAAACGATCATGAAGACGGTTTTCTCGTCCCTGCCAGAACTCAACGGACGATGGCACAACCCGGTAACCTCCCCAGAATGTCGGTAAGGGTACATCCCCCTTTGCAAATTTACTCTTCATCTCCTGAAACTTCTGCATAAGAAGCTTACGGGATGAGATAATGGAGCTTTGCTCAGATACCCAGGCAGCAATCTGTGAATTCCGTGGTCTGCTCATGAAATACTTTGCGGATTCTACTGCAGTCACAGGTTCTGCCTTTCCTGCAATACTTATCTGCCTTTCCAGTTCAAGCCACACAAAATGGAGGTTCACCAAAGAATTACCAGCCATTTCATGTGCCTTGCGGCTTTCCTTGTTGGTAAAAAAAACAAACCCAGTTTCATCATAATATTTTAACAAAACAGTGCGTTGGCTCGGTTGTCCATCGGAATTCACTGTGGATAAAACCATGGCATTAGGATCTGGTATGTCCGTGTTCTTTGCCTGATTAAACCAGACGTTAAACTGTTCAACCGGGTTGCTGGATAAATCATCGTGTTCCAGGCCGCCCTTAAGATATTCATGACGAAAATTACTAATATCCACTTTTCTGTTATCCTTTTTTACCGTATTGCTCAAAGCTTACCCTATCCTTTAGAAGCGAAGAATCAGGATGTCCATCACTCTCTTTTTCAGGATAGCCAATGGCGATAATTGCCTCAACCACCAGACCATCTTTCAGCCCCAAGGCATCTCTAACAAAGGATTCTGCACTGAGTTGGTCATCATGTTCACGCAAGCGTATTTGCACCCAGCAACTGCCAAGATCAAGATCTGTGGCTTCCAGATGCAACAGCATAGCCGCAATGGAACAATCTTCGACCCAGACATCACACTTTTCAGGATCAGCACAGACAGCGATGGCCAGAGGGGCATTCTTCATAAATGCCGAACCATGCTGTTTTGCCTGTGCCAGTTTCTCGATGACAGCCTTACCCTGTACGACTATAAACTCCCATGGATACAGGCTTCGCGAAGATGGTGCCCGTAACATTGCTTCAATCAGCAGATCGATCTTTTCCTGCTCAACGGGTCTATCCTGAAACTGACGTATGGATCTTCGTTTGCGTAATATATCAATAAACATAGCGTGCTCACTCAAAGTCTTTTAAAAGATTATCAATGCTACGCCACTCAGGTAATAATCTATCCATATGGGCGTAAAAATTTTTATTATGCTCCCGTTCCAGGAGATGTACCAGCTCATGAACAACAATAAGCTCCATACATTTCTGAGGTTTCTTGGCCAGTTCCAGATTCAGCCAGAGGCGATGTGCAATAATATTACACGTCCCCCATCGAGTTTTCATCTTCTTTATCCGGTACTCTTTTACCTCTCTCCCCACTTGAGGTTGCCAGATTGCAAGTAACTCAGGAATCCTGCTCTTAAGTTCGTCACGATACCAATTGTCGAGCACACGCAATCTGCCCTCTGCTGTGGTTCCGGTACGAACATTAAGTGTTATCCCAGTCTCCTGCTCAAAATTAACAAAATGGCGAAAACTTCCCTCAATCACAGTCAGCGGATATTTTTCACCAAAAAATAAATGCTCTTCACCGGTAACTATCTGAGGAAGTGCAGGTATTGGACGTGACTGAAAAACAGTCCGCTGTTCCTGAATCCATGCCATACGATTCATAACAGCTCTGTGAATGAGCTTTTTTGATGTCAAATGAGGAACAGAAATCCGTACTCGACCATCGGGAGCATAGACTGCCAGGTTGAGGTTTTTTACAGATGTTCTCCAAACCTCAACGGAGATATTACCTATAGTAAGATGCTCTTTTTTCAATTAGCAGCAAGGCCCCTCAATACCAAGTAATTCATTGATTATCCCCCGTACACACCCTTCGCCGTACTCAACGGTAATTGCACCAGTCGGACAGTTACGCATACATGCACCACACTCCATACAGAGATTACGAGCAGCTATCACCGCCTTCTTAGCTTCCATAATAAAAACAGTGTGGGGACAAACCATTGTACACATAGTACAGCCGATACATGTATCCCGATCATATTCCAGTGTAACAACATCTTCGAGATAGCGTAATTCTGCCATTCTATATACTCCCTAAGAAAGCCATAACGAAGCACCCCAAAGACCAAGTCCGGTGATGAGACTCACAAATTGAACGGGCATTGCCCTGAGCATTTCCTTTCGTACACCGTTAAGCGAGGTGAAGGTTGAAGCCCCAGTGAAAGCCATGCCAAACCATGAAGCTATGGAAAGAGTGAGGAGTAACCAGGACATTTTTGCAAGTATGGAATAATCAGGTGACCAGAGTCCCGAAACGACAAACAGCAAGATAAACAAAACTATCCCGGCTAAGAATCCTTTAAGACTAAAAGCTCTTCCCGGTATCCATGGAAGAAGTATCGGGGTAACAATAGTACCAGCAGCTATCCCGGCTAAAACGGCAAGAGACGGAGGTAATCCATGGAATATCATCCCCTGAAGAAGAGGGAGTTTTCCTGAGAATCCTGCAACTAACAGTAAAACAGCTATAATTGGAGCCCCCTGTTTTAAGGCCAGCATGATATCAACGGGTATCAAAACAAGACGTTCTTGAAGGGGAAAATCCTTTATGCGCATCTCTGGAGTTGCCTTGCAGTTATTTTTAAGATACGCAGGCAGATCACGGAGCAT
>DAOWDZ010000132.1 GCA_030638765.1 Desulfocapsa sp. | reverse complement strand
GCAAATAGTATATCACTGACCAGGAAGTCTTTGATCGTCTTCTTTGCTTTTGAACTCTTTCTCGCATCTCAAATGACAAACCTCCTGTTTTCCACCAACTTCAAATCAGACAATTTAATAGAATGAACAGCGAGAATCACACAATAGGCTTTGACCTCGACGGCGTTATTGCAGATACAGGAGAGGCCTTTATTCGTATTGCCTGTGAAGAACACAGCTACTGTTCCTTCCGACTGGAAGATATCACCAACTTCGATATTGAAAAATGCCTCACCATCCCCGTCGACAAAGTTGAAAAGATATTTTATGCCATCTTAAAGGATTCTCTTGGATCAGGACTCAAACCAATTACCGGAGCAGTGGATGTCATCACCAGCATGACAAAAAAAGCGCCGGTGACCATCATTACCGCAAGGCCCCTGGAACAACCCGTTGCCGATTGGCTCGATCATTTTTTTTCCAGTCAAACCTGCCAGAAGATCAACCTGGTTGCCATGGGAGACCATGATGACAAGGCCCGTTACATCAGAGAACACAATCTCAGTCATTTTATAGATGATCGTGTAAAAACCTGCCTGCAACTTGCGACGACAGATATCATTCCCATTGTCTATACGCAGCCATGGAACCACAACAGACACTCCCTGAAAAGGGTCAATAACTGGAACGACATTAACCAATTAGTCAACAATTGAACGGGATACATTTCAATATGCGCTGTCCTCATTGTCAGGAAACAATTCAGATGTACAAAAATCCTGTCCCAACCGTCGATATCATAATTGAGGTTGATAACAAAATTGTGCTTATCAAACGCAGGAACCCACCCCATGGATGGGCAATACCCGGTGGATTTGTTGACTATGGAGAATCATACGAAACAGCTGCAGCACGAGAAGCAGAAGAGGAAACAGGACTGACAGTAACGAACCTGCAGCAGTTCAGAACCTATTCTGACCCGGATCGAGACCCTCGTCAACACACAGCATCAACTGTTTTTATCGCTGAAGCTGACACGGTGCCAAGAGCCGGGGATGATGCCGTGGAAGCAAAACTCTTCACAGAAGAACATTTGCCAGGACTGGTTTTTGATCACGCAAAAATCATTGCTGATTACTTCGCGTTCAAAAAAATATCCGATTAGTACTAAAGTTCGGCCCCACCGACCTTGTCTTTCTTCCCATAGTAGTGTAACTTTTTAAGTTAAGACAATACTCCCAAAACTCTTGGAATCTATCACTATGATTGCCAGACTATTCTTGCTAACATTTGCAATCTTTCTACAATGCTTCTCTGCTCAAGCACAAACAGACAGAGGAATCAAAATAGAACCTGTGAGTCAGCTTCGAACTGCACTTGTTATAGGCAACAGTAAATATTCATCATCTCCTCTTAAAAATCCTGCCAACGATGCTTTTGATATAGCTTCAGCATTGAGAAACTGTGGCTTCACAGTGACATTAAAAACGGATGCCAACCTACGAGTAATGAAAAGATCCATTAAGGACTTTGGAATGGCATTGCGAAAGGGTGGTATCGGAATGTTTTATTATGCCGGTCACGGTGCCCAAATTGATGGTCAGAATTTTCTTATCCCAATAGGGGCTGATATAGACTCAGAGTCAGAAGTTGAGTATGAGGCTTTGGAGGCTGGTCGTGTTTTAGGTCTCATGAAGGATGCTGGCAATTCCATGAACATTGTAATTCTCGATGCTTGCCGGAATAACCCCTATATGCGAAATTCCAGGTCTGCAAGGCAAGGGTTAGCTAAGATGGACGCTCCGTTTGGATCACTTGTTGCCTATTCAACATCACCTGGCTCAGTGGCGTCTGACGGGGACAGAAGAAATGGTCTTTATACTCATTTTTTATTGAAATATATGAGGGAACCAGGGAAAAAAATTGAAGAAGTATTTAAAAAAGTTCGCAGAGCAGTAATAAAAGAAACATCTGAGAAACAAACTCCCTGGGAATCATCTTCGTTAACGGGTGATTTTTATTTTACAAAGAGTCGAACAAATCACCCTGCCCCACCTCCCCCAATAACAGTCCCAGAAAAGATCAAGCCAAAGGTATCTCAGGCGACCCGTAAAGTACCAATTCGAAATATCAATCCAGAAGAAGAGATGTGGTTAATGATCAAGGAAACGAACGACCCTAAAGATATAGCATATTTTCTTGAAGCTTTTCCTCATGGCCGTTTGAAATCTCTAGCACAATTTAAACTCGCTAAACTCAACGAGAAGAAAACATCAACGCGGAGTAAACCACTCCATTTAAAGAATAAAGAACCATCAAAGCAGACTAAACAGCCCCGTAAAAAAGAAAATTCGATACTAAACGTTAACGGCAAGACATGGTACACTCAAAATAACCGAAAAAAGCTGACCTATGACCATGCAATATCATACTGCAAAAAGTTAAGACACAACAACCAACGGTGGTCCTTACCCACATTCCAAGAATTGAATAATTTTTTCAAAAAAATTCGACATTACAAACAAGGAAAACTAACATTTTCGAATTCCCAGTATTTTTGGACCCAACAGGAAAACAGAAAGATGTGTTCGGACCCATACACCGGAGGTATGCTAAGTGATAGTGGTTACTTAATAGACTTCAAGTTTAGGTCATTAACATTGAATATATTAGGAGACATAAAATGTGCAGAGTGTGACATAGACACACAATCATTCGATGATTATGACAAATATGGCACACTGTGTGTTGCTGAAGAATGATGCAGGCGATTGACCTGTTCTTTTCAATTCTAGAAGTTCCTCAAGGGTATCTTCGAAATTCCATCGTTTTTTGTTTTATCCAAACAGCCATCTAAGCAGAAAGAACGTTCCCAATCCTGCACCCGCAGAACTATACATCATAAGTCAGGGGATACAATCACTCCCATATTTCTTTGCAATGACAGCAAAGGTGGCAATTGCCGCCACCCCTGCGATTATAAAAAAGACAAAATCTGTCATTTTCTAACCTTTAATTCTTACGCCGGTTTTCTTACGAAGACGAATTGATTGGGGAGTAACCTCAACAAGTTCATCATCATTAATATATGCGATACAATCCTCAAGTGTCATATCCGCAGGAGGGGTCAAAACGACTGACTCATCTGTTCCGGAAGCACGCATATTAGTAAGTTTTTTACCTTTGGCAGGATTAACAACAAGATCACCGCTGCGGCAATGCTCACCCAGGATCTGTCCCACATACATGGGAGAGCCAGCACCAACAAAAAGTTTTCCACGATCCTGGAGATTAAACAGAGCAAAGGCAACCGAGGTGCAGTTTTCTTTGACAATAAGAACACCATTTACACGGTTTGTAATATCACCGGCCCATGGCCCATATTCTGC
This sequence comes from Desulfocapsa sp., assembly GCA_030638765.1. Next base: position 5,226 of record DAOWDZ010000132.1, on the reverse strand, counting down.
AAAAACATAACTCATCATCCCCATTCCCTTGGTGTCAGTCATAAAATCCGAACGATATCCAAGCAAACCACGAGTTGGGATCTTAAACTTCAGGCGAACCATGCCATTCTGAGTATTCATCTCTTCCATCTGGCCCTTCAACTTACCAAGTTTCTCTATGACCGGCCCCTGGTACTGTTCGTCCACATCGACGGTGAGTTCCTCATAGGGCTCAAGAGTTTGGCCATCTTTTTCGATTAAGATAACCTGGGGACGAGTCACCTGAAGTTCATAGTCTTCCCGTCTCATTTTTTCGATAAGGATGGAAAGATGCAATTCACCACGTCCTGACACTCTAAAACCCACCGCATCTGTAAGTGGCTCATACTGCAAAGCAACATCAGCAAGTGTTTCACGCTTCAGACGTTCCTCAATATGACGTGAGGTAACATACTTTCCTTCTTTTCCAGCAAATGGTGAATCGTTGGGAATAAAATTCATTGAAATAGTAGGAGGATCAATATCAATCAATGGCAATGGCTGTGGATCATCAGGATCTGTAAAGGTTACTCCAACGGTAACATCTTCCATTCCAGCAACTGCTACTATCTCTCCAGTTGTTGCGCTTTCTGTGGGAATCTTCTCATCACAGGAGAAACGATAAATTTTGCTAATCCGAACGGGTTTAATAGAGCCATCACGACGAGCAACAACCACGGGTTGATTAATGGAAAGTGTTCCGTTCACAACTTTTCCGATTCCAAGACGTCCAAGATACGGAGAATAATCGATGGTTCCGACCTGCATCTGCAATGAAGCTTCAGGGGATCCGGCTGGAGCCGGCGTATGATCAACGATCATCTGGGAAATGATATTCATATCTCCACCATTTTCGATTGTATCGGTGTGTTCTTTGAGTGCATAGCCTTCCTTGGCTGAGGCAAACACAACCGGAAAATCGAGGACATCATCGGGAGCATTAAGTTTAACAAAAAGATCAAAGACCTGATCCACAACCCAGTCACAGCGTGCGGCAGGCTTGTCTATTTTATTGATAACCACAATAACCGGCAGGTGGTTTTCAAGAGCTTTTTTCAAAACAAAATAGGTCTGAGGCATGGGGCCTTCCTGAGCATCCACGAGAAGAAGTGCTCCGTCAGCCATACGCAGTACCCGTTCGACCTGACCGCCAAAATCAGCATGGCCGGGAGTATCAATAATGTTGATCCAGTGATCATTGTATTCGTAAGATCCGTTTTTAGCAGTAATGGTAATTCCACGCTCACGCTCCAGATCACCTGAATCCATTAAACGTTCAGCAACTCTCTCGTTTTCCCTGAACATACCGGAATGTTTAAATAACTCATCAACGAGTGTTGTTTTGCCATGATCTACATGAGCGATAATAGCAACGTTACGAATCTTATCCTGTTCCATCCTGCGCCTCTTAAAATGAAAAAAGCACCCAGCCATATGCGGATGCTTTAAATATGTTTTCCAGCTCTACCGTACTGTTTTTTTACGGATTGAAAAACTTAACAGAATAACAAGATTTCACGAACTTGGCAAGAAGATTAAATCAGAAAGAATCAAGGCTTTTTTTTCGGGCTTCAGCCGATCGTTTTAACACAGAAACAGCCTCATCCACATAATCGTAAACCTTGGCCTTTTTTCCTTTGGCAGGACGCATAATCCGACCCAACACCTGAAGAAGACGTCCTTCAAACGTGATCGGAGTAGTGAGAAACAGATTACTCAATCCCGGACAATCAAAGCCTTCGCCTATGAGTTGTAATGTGGCGACTAAAACCTGTACCTTTCCATCCTGCACAGCCGCAACAATACTTGCCCGCTGCTCGGCAGAAGTCTGTCCGGTGAGCAATACCACGGAAACATTTTGCAAGCTGAGTTCCTGTTCAAAAACCTGACAATGTGAAACACGATCCGAAACCAGCAACTGAATTCCACAGTTTTTCTTTCCCGTTTCACAAACCACATCATCAACTATCTGCCGGTTGCGAACCATATCCTTGATAAGAGCTGCAATTAACGGTTGGTAATCGCCCTGATAATGATACTGAAAATTGGTTTTACGGCGAATCAATTCTGGTTTTACAATGGCACCTGTTTCTTCAAGTTCTCTCTGGTTCACCTTATGAAATTGATCTCCCATATAAAAATTAATCAATTTTGTTAAACCTTCGTCACTGCGAAAGGCTGTGGCTGACAAGCCGAGAAGATAATGCCCCGGAAAATTGCTCACAATGTCAGTAAAAAGAGCAGCAGGAACCCGATGACACTCATCCACCACAAGATGCCCGAAGTGTGGAACAAGTTCCCCCAGGCGCTTCCTTGCAGTATTCACAATGGCAACGGTTATGGGTTGCACATCAAAATGCCCATCTCCCACTAACCCAGGTGTCTGTTCAAGAAAACTCTGAATACGTTCTTTCCATTGATACAACAGCTCTTTTGTGTGCACGACAATGAGTGTTGGCTGACTGCGAGCTGCCATAATGGCCAGAGCCATAACTGTCTTTCCACTACCTGTTCCAGCTTCGAGCACACCAAATGAACGTTTCTCTGCAGCAAGTAATGCCGCTTGCTGATAGGGACGTAATTTCCCATTAAAAACAAATTTTTCTTCAGATAAAAGAAGACGTTTATCGTGAATTTCAGGAGTTTCCTGTAGAAATTCGCGACACAGCAGAACCGATTGTTTGGCAAAACCCCTATGAAACCGTAAACCATTTGGTACTGACTCGTAATATGTCAATGTTGGCTTAAGCTTCTTCCCGATCCAGCGACCATACTTTTTCGCTGCTGTATATTTGGGATTATCAATGGTAAGTCTACTCTTGATAGCTTTTTCAAGAGCAAAGGGAATATTCTGCAAAAGGCAATCTGCAGCAACGGTAAGGGACGGTAAAAGAACACTTTTCATTTGATTATCTGGGACGTCTGTGGCATTTCTAGTACAATCAGGCAAACAGAACACTATCAACTATCTTTTCACAAAAAACGCTCGAAGATGCCCAACACCCTAGCCCACATCGGATTACAAGTACCGCTCACTCGAATGGGGCTTAAAAAAGCACCACTACAATGGATTATGGTGGGCTGTATTATCCCTGACATCCCCTGGATTGTCCAGCGGATTCTAACTCCGCTGGCAGACCCTTTAACCCTGCGACTCTACACAGCTACTCAGGCAAGTCTTATATATTGCCTGCTCCTCTGCCTAGCTTTTTCTATGCTGAGTCGAAATAGTAGATATATTTTTTTAATTCTTGCCGGAAACAGCCTGGCACATTTGATCATTGATGCGACTCAAATCAAATGGGGCAATAGCGTAAACCTGCTGGTTCCATTTTCCTGGGACGACACCAGCTTCAATTTGTTTTGGCCCGAACATATCTCAAGCTACACCTGTACCACCATTGGCCTTCTCGTCTGTTTCCTTCTCTGGCCCAAAGCCATTCGAAGCGATCTGTTACTGGAAAAACCGGACAAATGGAAAACAACCTGCGCCGCAATCTGCTTTCTTTTCTACCTTGCAAGCCCTTCACTGTTAATCAGCTCAGCCTACAACGCTGATATCCATTTCAGTAAAACTCTTGCTAACATACAAGAAAGAACCGGGAAAATGCTCGAAATTGATCGAGCGAGTTTTAATATGGAAACGAACACCCTTCAATGTTACGTTGACAAAAACTTGAAATTCCCAACCGCACTGGCAATACAATCAGCAACTGTTTCCATTCGCGGACAATTTATCAGTAACGACACTATTGAACTGAAGGACTTTCATATTCACAGATTTTTTCGGGATTTTGCATCCTATGTCGGATTATTACTTGCCACACTTCTCTGGGCGCACTCACTTATCCATCGCAAACAACACCCACACAGGGGTATCAAATGAACTTTAAAACTTTTCTTTTAGTGCCACTTTTTTTCTTCCTAAGCGGATCTTTTTTCCACGTTCATTCCAGCCAGCAAGCAATCACCATGAACCTGCCAGTCAGTGTAGTACAGACCGTCGCTAACAAAAGTCTGCCACTGAATTTCAAGATGAATTCAAACGCCCTGCTTGGAACTATTTCCATAGATAAAATAGAGAAGCTCCGCTTTTTCAAAGACAAACTTTCAAGCCATATAACCATAAGCGGTCATGACTTGAGAATTATCACTACGATCGCCGGTCATGACCTTAAAATGAAACTCGGTAATGTCACCATGAGTTTCCAATGTAACGCAACCATTCGTTTTGATGCTGCAAAACAGGTTCTGTTTATAAAACCGGTCATCACCAGTCTCCAGTCTTCCAATACCCAATCAACCGATGTTGCATCCACCATAGCCCTCCTTTTTAACAACCGGGAACTCCCTCTCCAGATTGAAAAGATCAAACCTCTTGTGGCAAATACCGGCAATAAATTACTCAATATTTCCATGAACACGAATAACATTGAACTTGAGCCAAACAGCCTGACATTGAGTATTTTGCCGATTATTGAAGTGAAAAAACAGTGAGAAACGGAGAAATAGAAACACCTACAAATAACTATACATCGTACGAGCCGGCATTCTCTTGAGAAAGCCGAACCATACTATTCCACAAACGTTTATTGGCTTCATCATTGAGACCCGTAAACTTCACAGCAAAATCCCCATCCTGCGCCCTGACAACTTCAGAAAGAATTTCAAAGGGATTTTTTGAATCCTCATTTTGGAGAAATGCAATGATCAAATTCACTTCATCTCCTAACGAAAGCTGATGATTCGCTGCATGAATTGAACAACCGCCCATGGAGACATCGTTGATCACAGCCACTTGCTCATCCCCACCGCTTGAATATCGCAGAGGCTGCTTATAAAGAGAAAATCGCAGAGTAGAGCGTCTTTTAGAAATAGCCAATTGCTCTTCCGCCTCCTCAAGAGTGGAAACGAACACAGGTTTATATCCCTGAAATATAGTAGCAAGCTGAATTTGTTTATAAATCAGGGTGTTTTTTTTCAACACACAAACCATTTCACCGGTTCCATTACTGAGCAGGTAGTTCAAAATATTTTTAAAAGTCGGGATGATATCGAGAAATGCAAAACTGCACTTTGACAAATCAGAAACCACATCAAAACCAGGTTGTAAATCCGGCACACAGAAGCGAACCTCCGTGTACAATTCTCCCAGATTTTTCTTGGTGATTCGGTTAGCAAGTATAAAATTAAGCCGATTTTTGTTTC
>DAOWDZ010000057.1 GCA_030638765.1 Desulfocapsa sp. | reverse complement strand
ACGTAAAACATTGAAAAGCTGAGGCAGCTCATCAATGCTTGTTTTACGGATAAAACTTCCGACCCTGGTGACCCGCGGATCCTTAGTCATTTTAAAAATCGGCCCTTCAGCCTCATTGAGATGTTCTATTTCTGTTAATTGATCTTCCGCATCAGTACACATTGAACGCAATTTCAACATGGGAAAAAGGTGTTTTCTCAAGCCAACACGTTGTTGTACGAAGAATACAGGTCCGGGAGAATCTACCTTGATGGCAATGGCAGCAATGACAAGAATTGGCACAACAATTGGCATGGAAGCCAGTGTTACAGAAAAATCGAAGAGACGTTTAAATAGCAACTGAGTGTCGTCCTGTGCAACAGGTTCCAGCGTTAACATTGGGAGTTGCCCTAGTAATGTCAACGAAATCCTTGCCACATGGACATCAAAGAAATCAGCCATAAAACGAAGTTTAACAGCTTCTTCTTCGCAGGCATAAACGATGGGTTCAACATCTTCAAGCAATGAGCGAGGTATGGCAATAATAACTTCATCAATGACATGTTGTTTTAGACACTCATCGATATCACTTGGTACACCAATTACTGGTTCTCCGTTAACAAGATCTCCTATGCGCTCTGAATCAGGATCAAGATAGCCTACAACCTTAATTCCCCAATCTGCTTGTTTTTTGAGTTCCTTAATAAGTTTTTCCGCTCTTTCTCCAGTACCAATTATCAGTACTTTTAAAGAATTACCACCTTTGGCAACAGATTGGAGAAAATATTTTTTAACAGCAACACGGAAAACAACAAGGGAAAGGATTTCGGTACCTGCAAAGGTAAATATCACAGCACGACTGATGTAATGAATTTTTAAAACAAACAAAAAGGATAGAACAATTCCTATCCCAAAAGTAACCCCTCGAAATACAGACCATGTATATTGAGCATTACTGGTAAATCTAGGCAGGTTGTATGCACCGAAATAGGATAAAAAACTAATAATGACAACGAGCAATAGAGGTAAAAGAAATAAATGAGTGAAAAAATCTACTTCTCCATCAAAAAACAGTATATTTTTTACTTGAAATGAAAGAACAAATACAACAATGGAAATAATGATATCAAGAATAAAAACAGTTCTATCGAGCTCCATTGAGCGTGCATCATACATATTTTTTTCTTTTAAACTCTTTAACTATCGCCCTGTTGTTTCGTCAATCTCACGAAACAACAGTTTGACAATCAATCTAATAAGTTAAACACTATTTTTTCCGTCCAAGACCGTAATATTTAAAACCAGCATCCACGATCGCTTTAGGTGAATACACATTTCGTAAATCGACAAATATAGCTCCCTTCATCTTTGCTTTAAGTTCTGCAAGGTCAAGAGCCCGATACTGGTTCCATTCGGTAAACAAAACGACAACATCAGCACCTTCACATGCTTCATATGCATTTTCAACATAGGTAAAATCTGGGTACATTTTCTTTGCTTCAGCCATTGCCTGCGGATCATGGGCTCGAATTTTTGCACCTTTTTCAGCAAGTGGCGGTAAAATAGAAAGTGGTGGAGATTCGCGTAAATCGTCAGTTTCAGGCTTAAAGGCAAGTCCAAGAGCAGCAATTGTTTTTCCAGATTCATTACTACCCAGTGCGTCACGAATTTTCTTTACCATACGTGCTTTCTGAGCAGAATTTATTTCAACAGCGGCCTCAACTGATCGGGCACTTACTCCGTTTTCCTGAGCGATTCGTAACAATGCCAGGGTATCCTTAGGAAAACAGGATCCACCATAACCAGGCCCTGGATGGAGGAATTTACTCCCAATTCTCCCATCAAGGCCGATACCTTTTGCAAGATCAACAATATCCGCACCAACTTCTTCGCACAGAGTTGACATTTCATTAATAAAAGAGATTTTCATCGCTAAAAAAGCATTGGCTGCATATTTTATAAGCTCTGCAGATTCAAGGCCTGTAAAAACAAAAGGAGTGGAGAGAAGATAGAGAGGATCATAAACTTCTTTCATTACTTCACGCGCTTTTTCTGAATCGATTCCAACAACAACACGATCAGGCCTCATAAAATCACTTATGGCTGCTCCTTCACGTAAAAACTCCGGATTGGAAGCAACGTCAAAATCAGCAGCACCATTAGCTTCCTTTATAATTCTCTCGACCTGCCTTGCTGTTCCCACAGGAACGGTACTTTTATCAACAACAACCGTATATCCGGAAAGGTGTGCAGCAATATCTTTAGCAGCTGCATAAATATAACTTAAGTCAGCATATCCATCACCACGACGCGATGATGGCGTACCAACGGCTATAAAAATAGCCTGAGCGTCAGGTACACAGTCAGTAAGCTCTGAAGAAAATTGCAAGCGGCCATCTTTGACATTTTTGGCAACCAGCGTATCCAGACCAGGCTCATAGATTGGAATCTCACCATTTAGAAGACGATCAATTTTAGTGATATCTTTGTCCATACAGGTTACGCGATGTCCAAATTCTGCAAAACATGCCCCTGTAACCAGGCCTACATAGCCTGTTCCTATCATTGTTATATTCATTTATTTTATCAATTTTAAATTTTCTGTTTCAGCTCTCTCGTACTGTATTTGCCAAATCAACTAAATCCCTGAGGATTTTCTGATTGCCAACGCCACGTATCTTCGCACATTTCCCGAAGCCCTCTTTCCGCTTTCCAACCCAGCTCTTTAATGGCAAGCTGAGGATCTGCAAAACATTGCGCTATATCCCCCTGCCTGCGTTCAACTATTTTAAAAGACACTTTACGACCAGATGCATTTTCAAAGGCCTTCACCATATCAAGCACACTGTAGCCATTTCCCGTACCAAGATTATAAGTAACAACGCCGGGATCTGAGGACAATTTATCCAGAGCCTTCAGATGTCCAAGCGCCAAATCAACAACATGTATATAATCTCGAACCCCTGTTCCATCATGCGTATCGTAGTCATTGCCACAAACGGAGAGCTCTTGATGTGAACCAACTACAACCTGAGATATATAGGGCATTAAATTGTTGGGGATACCATTTGGATCTTCACCAATCTCACCACTTTTATGAGCACCAACTGGGTTAAAATAGCGAAGTAGAGCTACGTTCCACTCTTGATCAGCAACATTCAGATCAGTGAGTATTTCTTCGACCATAAGTTTCGTGCGACCATATGGATTTGTACATGACAACGGAAAGTCTTCAGTTATGGGAACAGTGGCCGGATCGCCATAAACAGTGGCAGATGAGCTGAACACAATATTTTTAATAGTGTGT
>DAOWDZ010000105.1 GCA_030638765.1 Desulfocapsa sp. | reverse complement strand
ATGTGTAACTTGTGGCGCTACAGACGAATTGCATTTTGACCATATTCTTCCCTATTCGAAGGGTGGCACATCATTAAAAGCAGAAAATATCCAATTGCTGTGCGCCCGTCATAACTTAGAAAAAAGTGCAAAAATTCAATAAAATCACATAACAATGGTATCCAGCTGACCCCAAGCAGCGAGATTTTCCAAATAACCTTGGTAGGTTATCCAAGTTCACACCTACGAATTCCCCTGGTCGGTAATATTGCTTGGGTCAGCTGATACCGGACGTTATCTTCTTCTAATTAAATAAATGGATCATTTATCTGCACAGATTGGAGTGTCATCGAGTTTGTTGAGTTTCGTTGTATTATTTTTATTCATATTCAATAAAACCAAATTGGCAACCAGCATAGGAATATTATATCTTTCATTCTGCCCTATTATTGTAGGCCGTCTCCCTATGTGTCAGAATAGTTTGCACCTCAAACATTTTCACAAATAACAAATGGGCGAAGTGAGAATCAACAGTGCCAAAACGTTACTCAGAAGAATTCAAGGAATCAGTACTCAAAAAAATGATGCCTCCCAACCCTAAATCTATTCGACAATTATGTGGTGAGACAGGAGTTTCAGATGTTACACTCTATAAATGGAGAAAATCATACAGAAACAAAGGGGTGTTTGTGCCAGGAGATAAAAGTAAACCTGAAAATTGGACCGCGGGTGACAAACTCGCAGTTGTTATTGAAACATCTTCCTCCAATGAAGTGGAGCTGAGTGAGTATTGTCGTAGCAAAGGACTCTATAAAGAGCAAATCAATCAATGGAAAATTGAAGCTTTATCTGGATACGAAAAAAGCAGTCAGGTTAAGAAATCTCAAAGCCTACATCACCGTGAAGATAAGCAAAAAATAAAAAAGCTGGAGCGTGAGCTGAATCGTAAAGAAAAGGCTTTGGCAGAAACGGCTGCTCTGCTGGTGTTGTCAAAAAAGTGGGAAGCCATCTGGGGGGAAAACGAGGAAGATTGATTTCTTCTGAGAAACGTCAGATGGCCATTGAGTCCATAGCTATCGCCGTTCGTCATGGGGCACGCCAACACCAAGCCTGTAAAATTATTAATATCACTGTGCGCACATTGCAATATTGGCGTGTTAAGGGTTTAGAAGATCAGCGACAAGTGGTGAAAAAAAGTCCTACCAACAAACTCAGTAAACAAGAAAGAAGTGAGGTGCTTGAGATATGCAACTGCAAGGAATTTATGGACGTATCACCTAAACAAATTGTTCCTGCCTTGGCTGACAAAGGGAAATTTATTGCTTCAGAAAGCACTTTTTACCGTATTCTTCGAGCTGCAAACCAATTACATCACCGAGGACGTACAGCAAAGCCAAACTCAACAAAACGACCAGAACCGTATACCGCAAATGGCCCTAATCAATTGTGGTCTTGGGATATTACATATTTAGCCTCCACCATAAAAGGTCGGTTTTTCTATTTGTATTTATTTATGGATATTTATAGCCGTAAGATTGTTGGTTGGGAAGTATATGAGAATGAATCCTCCGAACAAGCAGCTGATGTGCTGAGAAAGACACGACTTAAAGAAGCTTTACCAATTAATCATGAACTTGTTTTACATTCTGATAATGGTGGCCCAATGAAGGGTGCGACTATGCTTTCTACGATGCAGAAAATGGGTGTTGTGCCATCTTTTAGCCGCCCTTCAGTAAGTAACGATAATCCATTCTCAGAGTCTCTGTTCAAAACACTCAAATATGTACCGGTTTACCCAACTAAACCTTTTGATAGTGTTGTGGAGGCCCGTCAATGGGTATCAACATTTTGCCGTTGGTATAACTACTCACATCGCCATAGTGGATTGAAGTTTGTAACACCAGTACAGCGCCACCATGGAAAAGATGGGGCTATTCTGGAGGGACGAAAACGTGTTTATGAAATTGCAAAGCAACTGCACCCTGAACGTTGGTCTGGCAAGATCAGAAACTGGAATCATGAAACAACCGTTGAGCTCAATCCTGTGAATCAGGATGTGGGTAATAACGAGGTTAAGATTGCGGCATAAAAAGAAATATCGAGGTCTGTGTCGGTAAATATGGGCTGTGCCCCTAATGCTTTTTCTACACTGTGACTTAATGTAAACACAGCGGTGAGCGGAAGTAGGAGCCAGATCTGAGAATGGGCTCTGTAGGCAACCTCGTCGGAAGAGCTGGCTTCTGCTGGAGTGGATTAGTGCAAGGATGCAAAGTTGATTTTTGCAAATGATCCGATGAGGCGAAAAGTATGTTGACACCTACCGATAGTAGGAATATTTGCAAAGAGAGTAACGAGTAGTTGCTTTTGTCTGACATCAAGAGATATCCACTGTTCTGTACTATCATCAAAAAATTGCAGATTATTATATCGCCAAATATCGAAACTGTTGACACTCTAACCGCACGGTTACTGCTCTGAACTTTTTCGGCTCCAGGGACCATTTCCCGAGCGAAGCTTTATTACTTTTAAAGTGCCCCTTGAAGAAACAATCTCCTAAAACTGGCGCTTGACATGTTCTGTAAGAAGTGGGTAGAACCGTGCCTGCTTTGCTGACTGCAAGTTCGGTATGCACCATTAAGTGAATGGGTAGGACATCGCTGACAAATCTGGTGTTTTGCGATTTACAATAACTTCAAAACAGGAGCCAACGATGTCCTATACTCAGCTTAATCAACGAGAGAGAATGCGT
>DAOWDZ010000186.1 GCA_030638765.1 Desulfocapsa sp. | reverse complement strand
CGGTTTTGCGTTGTGGGTTTTGTCGTGCATCGCAATCATTTACGCCGACAAGCTCGGTATCAATTTCGGCAGCATCTCGGGGCAATGACCGCATGTCGTGATGAGGATTATGGACTTGATGATTTTGAGAACAGTGCTCAGACTTTTCATTCCATGTGTGAAGAAATTGATTCTTTACGAGAAACCATCCTGAAAAACAGTGCTGGTGAAATGAGGAAATTAGTTCTTACAATCAGCGAGAAGATTATCCGCCATTCTGTAGAACAACAGGAAGAAACCATCGTAGCCACCATTAAAGATGCCCTTCATCTCGCAGTGAAATCTGAAGCATTTGAAATTCAAATAAATCCTCAGGATCTTTTAGCCATTGAAAAATCAAAAGAGGATATCATCAACTCTGTAAGCGGCCTCGACCATATTGTTTTAAAACCAGACTCAACTATTGACAGAGGTGGCTGTAAGCTTGAATCGGATGGCTGTAGCATAGATGCAACCATGACAAGTCAAATACAGGTCATTCAAAATGCTGTCATGGCAGAAGATACTTTACCAGAACCGCCACCCACAACCCCCGACTCTTCAAACTAAGGCTCTCTCTATACAAGAGGGAGGAATTTGTATGACACTTTTTTCAGGTTCAATTGATGACATTCACCCCATCCGGATCTGGGGGAAGGTAACCCGTATTGTTGGACTGATTATTGAAGGTCATTGTCCATACGCTTCCATTGGTTCACTCTGCGAACTTACTCCCCTGAATGGTAGTGACCCTATCCTCGCTGAAGTTGTCGGTTTTAAAGATTCCAGAGCATTACTCATGCCCCTGGGTGAACTTCGAGGACTTGGACCTGGAAGTAAAATCAGGGTAATCAAAGAAAGTGCCACCATTAACGTTGGGCAAAATCTTCTTGGTCGTGTAATCGATGCCATGGAAGAGCCAATTGATGGCCTTCCTGCCCCATTACTAGAAGAAGAAAAGGAAATCTACTCACTCCCTCCAGGACCTATGGAGAGAACCAATATCGACCAACCGCTTGATCTCGGAATACGTGCGATAAATGGTCTGATCACCTGTGGAATGGGACAACGGATGGGAATCATGGCAGGTTCCGGTGTTGGAAAAAGTGTATTGCTCGGTATGATGGCCCGATATGCCCATGCCGATATCAATGTGATAGCGCTCATTGGTGAGCGAGGCAGAGAAGTTAGAGAATTCATAGAAAGAGATCTTGGCAAGGAAGGTCTTGCCCGCTCTGTAATTATAGTCGTAACATCAGATCAATCACCATTGTTACGAATGCGTGGTGCTTTTGTTGCAACATCAATTGCTGAATATTTTTGCAATAAAGGCAAAAATGTTCTGTTAATGATGGATTCCGTGACACGATTCGCCATGGCCATGAGGGAAATTGGTCTCGCAATAGGTGAACCACCGACGACAAAAGGCTACACGCCATCTGTTTTTGCCACACTTCCTAAGCTCCTGGAACGTGCGGGACGCTTTAAAGGGAAAGGTTCGATCACAGGACTGTACACTGTACTTGTTGATGGAGATGACATGAATGAACCAGTGGCCGATTCTGTTCGTTCTATTCTCGATGGACACATAGTGCTTTCAAGAGCACTGGGCGCTAAAAATCATTACCCTGCCATTGATGTCATGAGTTCTGCAAGCAGAATCATGAGAGAAATCACTCATGCTCGTCATATTGAACTCTCGGGACGTGCGAGAAATGTCCTGGCAACCTACAATGAAGCAGAAGACCTTATAAATATAGGTGCTTATGCTAAAGGATCCAATCCTAAAATTGATTTTGCCATCAGTAAAATCGATGCCATTAATTCTTTTCTCTGTCAGGGATATGATGAAACGACTCCATTAAAGGAAACCATAGAGGCCCTGGGTCTGCTTTTAAGTGAAAGAAAAGAAGATGATGGTGAACGAACGGACAGAAGAGAGGGCGATCCCCTCAACGACTAATTATTTACCATGTTTCCACATTCAGGTATCACTTATCATTCCTCTATCAATAAAAAGGATATTTCTCAATCCTATCCTGGCTGACACTTAATTTTACAAAATCATGCCGCCTAAACCATTCGCTTTAAATTCAATTTTAAAATACAGAAAAAGAGAGGAAAATCTTGCTCAGGAAAAATTTGTGCAGGCAAGACTTGCTGCTGAAAAAGCCCTTGAGACGTTAGAATTAGCAAAAGAAGACCTCACTCAACTTATCTCCACCCTTGAAGAAAAACAGAAGGATGGCATAATTGCTCTTGAACTGGCTCGATTTGATGAAAGAATTCAATACGGACGAGGCCAAATACAACAATTGTTCTCTCTCTATAAAAAGAAGCAATCAATCGCCAAAAACAAACAACTGGACCTGATCGAAAAAGCAAAAGATCATAAAATACTGGACACGTTAAAAGAACAACAAGACAAGGCATGGAAGGAACATCTTGAAAAAAAAGAAGCTGCCATGCTTGATGAAATTGCAATCCTTCGTCATGACCGTAAATTAGATTGATTTTTTTTCAATCACCTCTATCACTCTCTTCATCTCCATAAGGAACATTATGTATTCTAAACTCACCACTTTCACTTCTCTTTCTACTCTTTTATTTACTCTTATCTTCACTCCATCTGTCTCCCTAGGGGCCAATGCAGACAACGACGCCCCCACAGGTCAAGACAACACAAAAACAGAAAGTGAGAAAACTGAATTCAAATCCGTTGAAGAACGACGTCTCTATGCCGTACTTCAAAATGAAAGAGACGATTTGGCAGAAGAAAAGAAAGTTCTTGTTCTTAAAGAAAAGGAACTAAAGACTCTTCAGGTCGAGGCCGATAAGAAACTTAAGCTGCTTGATGAGAAACTCGCAGAATTAAAAAGATTACAACTTAGAATTGAAGAGTTACTCGCAGAAAAAGATGATGCTGAACTGCAAAAAACAAAAGATTTAAGTCTCATTTATGCCAAAATGAGCCCTGATCGTGCGGCGCTTTCCATGGCTGTACTTGAAGAACAGCTGGCAGCGAATCTTCTAGCTAATATGAAAATTAAATCGGCGGCTAAAATACTTGATCGAATGGATAAAGTAAAAGCCTCGAAACTCAGCACAACGTTTACAACGATAAAAGTGGAGTAAAAACAAATGGAACCAGTTCTTCTTAATCCCAGCACACCTGCAAAACCTGCCCCCGCACACCAAAACGTGTCTGGTACCGATGGTGACGAGAGTGGATTTTCTCCAGCAATGGAAAAAGCTATCAACTCAGTTAAAGAAGACAACAAGCAAAATGACAGCTCAACCAGTGACGACTCTAAAAAAGGTGCTGACCCCGTAGCAAAAACAGAAAACTCAAAAAATGCCTCAGATTTCGTTGCAAACACAGAAGATTCTGGTGAGAATTCAGAATCGAATATATCAAATAATGCTTTAACTGGCCTGGCAAAAGCACAGGATGCTATCATAACTCACATGCCTCAGTCTACACAGGCAACCTTGACATTAACATCCCTTCCAGAACAGGCGCAGCAAAATCCTCTTTTATCTGTAATTTCTGAAGAACAGCCAGGGACAAAAATCTCCCAACTGGAAAACAAAACAAATATCCCAATGGGGACTGAAAATAGTCTTCAAGGTTCTTCCAAAGCTGAAACCCTACTCCTGCAACAGATTCAGCAAATCCTTGACCAGGGGAAAAATAACGGACCTATAACCATCACAGGAAGTACAACATTAGCAGCAGATCCCAAAGCAAATGCGGAACAGTTGCAGGCTTTGTCTAACCCTTTACTTGCTGAATCTGATAATCCAACCATTCAAAGCAGACAGGTTGGTGTGGTTCCTGTAGTTCCAGTTAACAAAACAACAACTTCACAGAATTCCACTAAACTTGAAGGTTCTCACCAGGATCTCAATGAGCAGTTTTACAATGCCAAACTTGGTGAGTCCAAGGTTAACAGTGCTGGAAATTCCAGACAAAGTGGCGATGAACAAACAGGCAACAAACAACAAAACAAAAATGAAGTTCTGAATACACTCAACCAGACCTCAGCTAGTACCGGTACAGACGCAAAACCTGGTGAGTCAACATTTGGACAACAACTCACCACCGGTTCAATGTCAACAACCCCGACCACAACACCAACAAGTGTAGAAGGTAAATTTGCACCAGGAGCTCATCAACCAGTTCCTGAGCATGAATTGGTTGACAATCTTATTAAAAAATTCAGTATAAACCCGCGGCTTCAAACCAGTAAATTGACAATGCAACTCAATCCTGCAGAGCTTGGGGCAATCAAGATTGATATCCTTGTAAAAGGGGATTCCATCAAAGCCAATATAGTTGCCCAAAGCCAACAGGTTTTGGAAACACTCGAGAAACAAATGCCGCGTCTTCGATCAGTTTTGCAGGAACAGGGTTTCACGGTTGATTCCTTTGAAGTCACCATGGATAGCGAAGGTGGAAACCAGAGAGAATTATTCCAGGAGCAATTCAACTCCAGTCAACAGGAGTTTGCCTCCAACGGTTCCTCCAAAAACAACAACGAATCATTTGATCATTTTCTCGATGATCAGAATGAAGATGAAAACAGTGAAGAATCAACCGGGGTCAATCTTACCGTTTAACCGACTCCACTAACTTTCTTCAACATTAAATAAGGACTTTACAATGGCTGACATGTCTGAACTCTTCGCACCTGCACCAAGTGCTGCTAATCTTTCACCAACATACGCAAGTACAAACGCTGATGATATGATGGGAAAAGAGGATTTTCTCAAGCTTCTGGTTGCACAGTTGCAGAATCAGGATCCATTAAACCCTGACGATGCCACCGAATTCACATCACAACTTGCAGAATTCAGTTCTCTTGAACAACTTCAAAATCTCAACGGTTCTCTAGAAGACATCGCAGCTACGCAACAGCAGTCAGATCGATTTGCCACCATGGATCTCATTGGTAATGAAGTGGTATATGCCAGTTCTGCATTCAATTTTGATGGTAATACATCCAGTATTGGATACAGGCTTGATGGAACAGCTGCATCAGTCACTATGACCATTGTGGACGAAAACGGTTCTACAGTTTCTACATTACGTCCCGTTGAACTTACCCAGGGTGATCACTTCATCCAGTGGAACGGGCTTGATAATGAGGGAAACATTGTCCCTGAAGGAAATTACCAACTCATTATTGAAGCTACTTCAGCTGGAGAGGGTGAAACTATTGCCGCCACACCACTTGTTCAATCCGAAGTAACCGGCGTTGATTATTCCAGTGAAAATGGAGATGCAATCGTTCACACAAAGGCTGGTGCTGAAATCAGCAGCGGTTCAATCATTGCCGTTTATCAGGCAAACCAGATTTATGATAAAGAGATCACAACGGAAGAAGATGAAGACACAATTGTCGATGAAATAGTAGACGATGTTGTAGAAGGTATAAGTGACGATGTTACAGGGACGTTAACATCACCCAACACAGACGATTCTGCTCCCACGGATGAAGACCAGATCGAACAAGATGTACTCCAGCACTTTTTAGCTGGTTAATTAATTTTACTTTTTAAAATCAATACAAATATAAGGGAGAATCATCCATGGGAATCACCAGTGCACTATATAGTGGAGTGAGTGGACTTAACACCAATTCACAGGCAATGAGCGTAATTGGTAACAACTTGGCGAATACCAACACAGTAGGTTTTAAAGGTGCCAGAACAGTTTTTTCTGATCTGCTTGCCAGTAATATTTCCGGGTCAGGTGGCTCTTCTCAGGTTGGTCGTGGTGTTAATGTTTCCAAAGTGGATAATGTTTTCAGCCAGGGCACATTTGAATCGACTGCTTCCAACACTGATGTAGCCATTGAAGGTGAAGGTTTTTTCCTTCTTAAGGAACCTGGTGATAAT
>DAOWDZ010000108.1 GCA_030638765.1 Desulfocapsa sp. | reverse complement strand
TGAAGAGTTTTGCAACAACGGTGGTTACTCCATCAAAATGATCAGGTCTGCTGGCTCCACAAAGCGTTTCGGTTAACCCCCCGACAGATAAAGTACTTGAAAACCCTTCAGCATAAATGTCACTTTTATCAGGGGCAAAAACAACATCAACGCCAGTTTCTTCAGTAAGTTGACAATCTCTTTCAAGATCATGAGGGTAGTTATCAAAATCCTCAGTGGGGCCAAATTGAATGGGGTTCACAAAAAGAGTGACAATTACCTTATCTGTTTTTGTTCTGACATCTCTCATAAGTGAGAGGTGGCCTTCATGAAACCATCCCATGGTTGGTACAAGACCGATGGTGAATCCTTTTTTCCGGTACTCCTGTGCCAGTGTCTGGATCTCTAAAGGACTGGTGATTACTTTCATTACTGGATACGAAGGCGTGTAATTTTTTCCTGTATCATTTTGTTCAGTTGAGGATTTTGCTCTTCTCCTAAAAATGTACCGAGAAATTCTTCGTATACTGCAATAGCTTCTTTGTTTTTTCCTTCAGCTTCTAATACTCTGGCCATTCCAATAAAGCCTTCGTTTTTGTATCCATTAATAGCTTTTAGAGTTGAATAGGAGGAAGAAGCATTTGAATATTGTTTGTCCGCCTCTTCTGCTTGAGCAATTCCAAAGGTAAGCAGTCCATACATAGGATTGGATTCTGATATTTCACCTCGAACTGTCGTGTAGTATTGAACAGCACTGGAAAATTCATTATTTTTCATGGCCATATGCCCAAGTTCAGTGCTTGCCCACAGTGCAGAAGGCGTACCTGAAAATTCAGAGATGACATGTTCAAGAGCCTTTATCTTGTCAACATCTTCAGCATCCATGGATATGGAAAGGCTACTAGCACCACCGTCAAGACGTTTAACACGGTTACTTTGATACAGTGACCCGACAACGACGACCACAACAATTAAAACACCGGAAATTTGTAATATCCTTTTGTTTTTTCTAATAAAACGAACTACAGAAGGAGGCAGATTAAGCTGATCCAGTGGACCTGTTGGTTCAACATAGGCATTTTCTGCCACCTGGTTCTGATTAAACGCACTTGGCTCGTTCATCACGTACTCCCTGCTTTTTTCTTTACCTTTATGAGAAAACCCTATACCTGTGTTTAAAACAGTGGTATTCGGGTCTGTTATATATCCAATCTACAAAACCTTACAATTTAACCTATCCTGACAACCATGTCTATTCTCAAACCATCGAAAAGCGTATTTTTCGTAATCTCTTTATCAACTGGCATTTTAAAATGAATCTCAATGAACCAAGCGGTATTTATTCCGTAACTTCACTCACCAGATCACTTAAAAATCTTGTCGAGGGAAAATATCGTTTTATTAAGGTTCAGGGGGAAATTTCAAACCTGAAACGCCCCTACTCGGGACATTTATATTTCACCTTAAAAGACAACTCTGCCCAACTCAGAAGTGTTCTTTTTAAAGGACAGGCTCGCTATCTTGAAAAAGGACTTGAAGATGGTCAGCAACTCATCTGTCATGGCCGAATATCTATTTATGAACCCCGTGGTGACTACCAACTCATAGTCGATAATATTGATTTTCAAGGCGGTGGATTACTACAACTGCAATTTGAAAAATTGAAGAAACAACTAGCGGAGGAAGGCCTCTTTGATGACGCTCGAAAACAGCCACTTCCAGCATATCCTCGGAAAATAGTACTTATCACATCACCAAGTGGTGCAGCAGTGCACGACTTTTTAAAAATATGGAGAAAAAGAAATTATCCCTGCGACCTTAAGGTATATCCAGTTCGTGTTCAGGGAAGTGAATCTGCCGCGGAAATAGCCAAAGCTCTTGATATGGTGAATGTTCTTCTCCCTCAAACAGATGCCATAGTTTTGTGTCGAGGTGGAGGGTCCATAGAAGACCTGTGGTCATTTAACGAAGAACTCGTTGCAAGAGCTATTTCAGACTCAGAAATTCCTGTTGTCTCAGCTATTGGACATGAAGTTGACTTTAGTATAAGTGATTTTTGTGCAGATAAAAGAGCTCCTACACCAACCGCTGCTGCTGAAATTCTCATTCCTGATATGGCAGTGATACAAGAGAGGCTACTCTCTATCAGAAATACACTCTCCCGTATAATTTTAGATAAAATTGAAGGTTCTCAATATCGGATTATTCAAAATCGCAGGTTACTTGGTGATATGGATTTCTTCTTCACAAATGCTGCGCTCAGGCTTGACCATGTTTCTCTTAAACTGCATGGTCTAATGGAGAAAATGTTAAACCAAAAACAGTTGCTGTGTCACGACATTACATCAAGGCTTTATAGCAATTCACCTGTTGCTAAGGTCAGGATGCAAGAGCAACGACTATCATTTATTACAGAAAAGTTTTTCTATCTTTGTAAAAATGAGCTCGCTGATAAATACACAAGACTCGCTCAACAGGCGACACTACTCGATGCAGTAAGCCCATTAGCAACAATGGCAAGAGGATATTCAATAACGAGCAAATTAAATCCTACAAACAAAAGAAGAATACTTGTCAGGAAAACCAGTCAACTACAAATCAATGATAGAGTTGAAATTATGCTCCACAAGGGAAAAGTGGAATGTGAAGTGAAGTACCTAGAGGATGAGTAATTTATCTACTTCTGATTCAATAGCATTTATTACCAGTGGCAAACTCTCCGGCAATTTTTTGGCCGCTTGTCGCAATTCGTCTCCCCAGTCTATAAGCATGGAATTAGATATTTTACGTATACTATTATCCTTACTCCATTCACAGCCGATCTTGATACCAAGAATGATCATAGTCGTTTGAGCTTTTATTTTTTTTATTTCAGGAACATTTGTAACAACATCATCACTTATTTCCTGCCAGCCATCAAAAAACAATGTCCCTTCCTGAAATGTGGCAAACCATTCACGTTCTTTCTCATCCAATAGTTCAAAGGTGTTATCTCTATCGAGAATCAGACGTTTTTCGATAAAACTTAGATTTGAAGCATGTTGTACGTCATCACAGGGGAGACACGTCTTTTGGTACTCCTCAGCACAAGCAACGGATAGGAGCAAAAACCAAACTCCTGATAAGATTACAATGTGATTGAGAGTATGGCGCATCTTTCCTCTGAAAAAAATATTTTGCGGGTATGTCCTACTATTACAGAGTGGCAGACAAAACGTCTACTGAAATAATACTTCTACTATTAAAAATCGAAAAATCAATGCGATAATCAAAAACAAAAAAGATCCAAGCAACATTAGATTATTTGTTTTGAGTATATCTTTATTTTCAGTCTTTCGTTTGTCAAAACCTATTGTGGGCTTAACAAGCTCTTTTCCAAAATATATTGAAGTGCCGCCTAATTCGATACCTAATGCTCCTGCAACAGCAGATTCAGGATGGGCTGCATTGGGACTTGCATGAGAAAGTCGGTCTCTTTTGAAGATAGCAAATGAATTTTTCCAATCGAGGCGCAGAAAAAAGGCCGCAGCGATCAGCAGAAAACCACTGATCCGTGCTGGCAACCAATTCACAAAATCATCTATTTTGGCTGCTGTTCTCCCAAAATGGATATAGCGTTCATTCTTGTAACCAAACATAGAATCCATGGTGTTCACAGTTTTGTATGCCATTGCGCCAATAACAGCTAGAAACAGAGTGTTGATCCCCAAAAGCGGTTCAAAGAGAGAGAAGAGGATAGCATAAAATAGAGGTGCAGTAACACCATCAACCATATTTTCAGCAATAGTTTCCACG
>DAOWDZ010000095.1 GCA_030638765.1 Desulfocapsa sp. | reverse complement strand
TCAGATGATAAGGTTCCAACCTTTATCAAGGATGGAAAGTTTATGGCGGTCGGTTCTCATCCCTATCACAGACCTTACAGGAAATTTGAAGAGTTGGGGTATCATGTTGACAACTTTACAACAGACTTCAAGCCCATCCATGCTTTTTATGAACTTGAAGGGGTGGAGGGTGATGCTGAAATTACTATAGAAGAGATCGAGGGATTCAACAAATTTGATACTTTACGGCCAAATTATCTCTATATGTTCTCCTGGTTAAGACCGGAACGTTTAAGATATCTTTCAAAGATGTTGAATGGCATCAGGGTTTTTCATGTGAAAGTTCCCTGGGACAGGGAAAGACTGGGTGAAGTACATGATGTGATCTGCGGGCATAGTGAAGGAATAGGAATTTAGGATCATTTAACCCTATAATTTAAAGATCTGTTCTTTTAACTAGTACTATGTGTAATGAGCCACGATATTTTTTACAAAACTATCTGTTTGTTTCTCATCTGTAAAGTATTGAGGATATTTTTTTAGCAACTCTATTATGATATTTTTTGTAGTACTCTTACCGTTTAACAGCTTGAGTGCCTCCTGCGTAGCTAGACCTTTTTGTGAGAGATTTCCTTTGTATCCATCGGTCAGCTTTAGCATCTCCTTCATTTTTTTGGGCTGAGAGAGAAATGTGGAGTACTTTTGCTGTTTTTCATTATATCCAAATATCCAGTGCCAATCGCCAAACTCTGGTCGAATTAGCTCAAAAGAGATGATCTCTCCTTTGCGTACACTTATAGGGTTATCCAATGGCAAAAAAACCTGATTCCAATGCATTTGTTTCTCAACCGGTGATGTGGAAATCCATTGTTCTCCTACTCTTGCGTCAAACCATCCAAGACAGCCATGCATCGTGCCGTCTTCCGTGATTTCGATTTCGATTTTACTACGGCATGAAGCTTCAGTTGCTGTCATGAAATCAAGCTCCAGCAGATTGGATGGTTCTCCTAAAAAATGGCTTTTTCTCTCTTTCGGTCCATCATAATAAAGCGTATTAACAGCAAATTTTCGTACCGGGCTATAGTCGATAGTGTAGGCAGGCTTTTGCCAGAAGTTAATCTTCTTTTCATAGTACTCAGGTGAAGAAACCGGCACGACAACCATATTGGCACGATCGGGAATCATCTTGCCGCCTGGTTGTAGATACTTGTCCCGTGCATAGAAGAGTGAAGGCAGTAGATCTTCTGTCAAGAGGAAATTCCCGGTGAATACGGAAATGAGCATATCTACTTTTTCAGGCAATACTGCTTTCTCTATGGTGCCGGATATACATTCTATTTTTTCAGATAACCCATTGGCATTGACCACCTTTTTTGTTAAGTCCAGTATCGATGTTGGTTCGACAAGATAGGTCTTTTTTGCTCCGCAGGAGTTTGCCATAAATCCGTGTAATCCAAGACCCGCACCGAGATCCATAACAACACTGTCATTGTTGACAGTTTGTTGAATTGCTTCGAAATAGAAACGATTACGCAGTTCATCACCAAACATATTTTTTTGTCCCTTAAGATTAGAATAGCTCATCTTATTGTCACCTGTAATATAATATTGACCAACCTTGTTTCTTTAATAGAATGCATAACTCTTACCCTTTTAAAGAATTATAACATCTTTATATTATGACGAAAAGAATAAGATGCTATAATTGAAAAAAGTTGTTCAAGGTAGACAGTAATGAGTGGAATATGCGGAATTATCCGACTTGACGGGCATAAAGTTAAAAAAGAAGAAGTTCAAAACATGCTTGATGCTATGAAGAACCGCGGCAATGATGCAGAGGGAGTATGGGTAGACGGCAGCGTGGCCTTTGGACACAAAATGCTCTGGACAACATCCGAATCTTTACATGAAACCCAACCAATGATAGACAAAGATAGCAACTTGGTCTTGACTGCGGCTGCAAGTATAGATCATCGTGATGAGTTGATTGCAGTTCACTACAGGCATTGTAAAGAGTCTGATATTATTACAGATATTGATCTTATTGTGTGGTCATATCAGAAATGGGGAGAGGATTGCCTTAAATATCTGATCGGTGATTTTGCTTTTGTAATATGGGATGCACACTTGCAGCAGCTGTTTTGCGCAAGAGACCCAATGGGTATCAAACAGTTTTAT
>DAOWDZ010000037.1 GCA_030638765.1 Desulfocapsa sp. | reverse complement strand
TAAACGAAGACTCCATTTCCTTCGTTTTGGCTCAACCGATCAAGGACGTGTCTTTATAATGCCGCCCCGCCTTGAGGCAAAGCTCCTCAACAAATCAAGAGATGAACTTGAACAATATTTCCTGGAAGAAGAAGCACGCCTACGGGAACATGAATTAAAGTCATACCTCTATGCGGCCCTTAACCTTCAAAAACATTTTACTGAAAGCTTTGCACGAAGTATCCCTCAAGCACTGCCAGCTGAAAAAATAGATGCAGCTTTTGTTAAAGAGCTTTGTCTCATAAATGAAAATCATGATTTCTGGCAGGAAAGGACAAACTATCAAACACTGCCCAACTATCTCATCCGATATCTGATACTCTTTTTTGATTCCAGTTTTCCACGTCAGAACAGAGGATTCCAACAGGCAAAAGAATTTATGGATAGCCACAGGGAATTTTCATGGCCGGAAAGAAAAAGCTCTGTCAATAAAGATGAAATTTCAGATATTTTTGGTGAATCTGAAGAAACATTACGAGATGCCGATAAAAAAGAAATCACCAGAATGTATCGGCAAAAAGCAAAATCCATGCATCATGACACGGGTGGTGATCAAAACAAATTTGTTCAGCTTACTGAAGCTTATGAGATGCTGTTACGAGAAAAAGGCAGAAAATAACTCCCTAGTTCATTTTCTCTATATTCTGCCCTATTTGAAAACGGCGCATCCTTACATTCATGAGAATTCCAAGTGCAAAGAGGGTCGTTAACAGAGAAGATCCTCCATAGCTCACCAGCGGTAAAGGAATCCCAACCACGGGAAGAAAACCAAGAATCATAAGAAGATTAATAACAGCCTGCCAGAAAATCAGCATCACCACTCCAAAGGAGAGAAATACACCAAATCGATCACGGGCTGTCATTGCCACATACAGCCCCCATAAAAGTAATGAAAAATAAACTCCCAGGAAAAACAGGCTTCCAGCAAATCCCCACTCTTCCCCCCACACGGAAAAAGCAAAGTCAGTATGCCGCTCCGGAAGGAAATGAAGATGGCCCTGAGTGCCTTCAAGATATCCCTTACCACTTAGACCGCCACTTCCCACAGCAATCTTAGATTGAAGAATCTGATACCCCTGCCCCATTGGATCTTTAGCCGGATCGAGAAGGGTCTCTATGCGTTTTTTCTGATAGTCCCTAAGAAGATTAAACCAGGCATAAATGCCCAATGCACTCCCCAGTAGCACACCGACACCATATGTCTGCCACTTTAATTTCGCAAACACTGTCATCGAAACAAAGATGATAATAAGCATGAGTGCCGTGCCAAGATCAGGCTGTGCCATGATTAGAAGAAAGGGCAATAACGTCAGCAGAACAGGGGTAATCATATCCTTTACGCCATACCCCTCCGGTCGCTCTTTACGGGAATAATAACTGGACAAAGTCACAACCAGCATTAATTTTGCAAGTTCTGAAGGCTGCAACCGAAAAAAACCGAGATTAATCCAACGTTGTGCACCACCTGCACTATTCCCTGCAACAAGGACAAGAATCAACAGAACAATTATGATCGCATAAAAAAGATAATTCCAGAAATGGAGTGCACGATAATCAAAAAAGAGAATCACAATGATTCCCATCAGACCAAAAAGAAACAAATAACATTGCTTTACAAAGGGTGGCATTCCATAGGGAGATGGAGGATAGGAGGCACTATAAAGATTCATCAGTGCCATGCCCGAAATTCCCAGTAACATAGCAAGAAGTATCCAGTCAAAACTCCGAAAAAAACGCCTGTCTATGCGAAGCATTATCGATCCCTCTGAGTTATATTCAAAGCTGTCCTATTCATTTTTCTTTTTTTCCTCTGCCTCAGCCTCCGCTGCAAGCTGAAGATAATCGGAGAAATATTCTTCAAGCAGAGCCCTTGCTACAGGACCTGCCCCGGAACCACCATGCAAGCCATGCTCAACAAGCACTGTTACTGCAATTTCAGGATCTTCAGCGGGGGCATAACAGGTAAACCAGGCATGATCTCTAAATTTGTAAGGAATATCTTCTTCTTTTAAATGCTTGTACTGTTTCAGTCGTACCACTTGAGCTGTACCGGTTTTTCCACCTATGGTCAAACCTTTGATCTTCACTTTTCTGGCAGTTCCCCGTCGTCCCTGAATAACCTCCTCCATGCCATCGCGAATCAGGGGCAGAAACCTTCTATCGGCCAGCAATTCACTGGCAGTTTCCGGTTTAAACTGTTCAATAACATTACCATCCGGATCTGTTATCTTTTCAATAATTTTAGGGAGATACTGTTTTCCACCATTGGCAATTGTTGCGGTCATGAGACATATCTGTAGAGGTGTCACAAGGTTAAAGCCCTGACCAATGGCTACAGATAAAGTTTCACCATCCTGCCACTTCTTACCATGCCTTTTATATTTCCAATCCTTAGTTGGTGTGAGTCCACTTTTTTCATGTTCCATCTCAATATTGGATTTATGTCCAAGGCCGAATTTGTTGGCCATTTCTGCAAGTCTGTCCACACCCACCCGCATGCCTACCTGATAAAAATAAACATCGCAGGATTCTGGTATTGCACGTTTAAGATTCACAGCACCATGTCCGCCACGTTTCCAACAGTGGTAACGACGCTTTCCATAGGTAATATGCCCTGGACAGTAGAAAACTGTATTTTTATCAATTACTCCACTACTGAGACCTGCCATGGCAGTTATCATCTTGTAAGTAGAGCCAGGCGGATACATTGCCTGAATCGTCTTGTTAATCAGAGGATGTTTAGTGTTGTCAAGTAGAGCATTCCAGTTTTTGTGGGAAATTCCGCCAACGAACTGGTTTAAGGGAAGAACGGGATTGGACGCAAGCACCAGCATCCTGCCGGTTTTCACTTCCATGGCCACAACTGCACCAGCCTTATCGCCAGCATACATTAAATCTTCTGCCACCTTTTGCAGCTTAGCATCAAGGGTGAGCTGAATATCATTTCCAGGCAAAGGCTCTAAATTCTTTAAAAGTTGCTGCTCAAATCCTCTGGCGTTCACTTCAGAGGAACTGCTTCCTTTCTCACCTCGCAGATCAACCTCTCGCAAACGTTCAATTCCCATCTTTCCAATCAGATCGCCGCCCGTATATATGGCCATATCCCGTGCAGCCAGCTCTTTTTTCGATATCTCTCCAAGGTACCCTATGGCATGAGCAGCAAGATTTTCATAATGATATACACGAGCAGGAATCGTTTCGATACGCACACCCGGGAATTCCTGATTGTGATTTTCAACATAGGCAAGAGTTTCCCAATCCACATCTTCAAGCAAACGAACGGGTATGTGGCGTGGTTTACCGCTGGCATCACGTAATTTTTCCCATAAAACTGAAATATCCAGATCAAGGGCAGTGGCAAGGTTTTTGAGAAGTTTATCGACATCATTTGAATCTTCACGGACAAGAACCACATTAAATGACGGGCGATTGGTCACCATTTCCCGATTCTTTGCATCCAGAATATTGCCACGAGGAGCTGCTATCTCGCGCATTCGCACTCTATTATTATCTGCTTTACTTCTATATTCTTCTCCTTTGTGGATCTGGAGAAACCAGAGTCTGCCAAGAATAACTGCAACAAAAAACAGGATGATCAGTCCGGCAAATCCAATTCGTCGTTTCAGGGAATCCAAATCGGCATCATCATGTTCCGTCAACTCTTCAAGATTTTTGTAACCGGCCCATTTCATCTATTTATTCACCGAAACTGATTACCGCCCCTTCGCCTCAATCTCCTTGAAGCAAGGCGCCGGGTTGTAAGTTTTTCATACAGCCAGTTAAAAAAAACAAAGCAGGGAATTGATGCAACAAGAAGAATCATTGTTTCCTGCACAACTCTTGACCAGGACCATGGAGGTAAAGCACCAGGTTGAGTAAGAGTGAAAAAAAGATAGAAAAAGCACTGTACGACGAAGTAACTGAATCCGACCAGGGGAATCTGAAAAACCGTCTCCTTCACTGAACTATTCTGGCTGAGAAATTTAACAATGGAAAAGACAAGCAAAACAAGAAGAAGGTAGGTTCCCAAATAAACCCCTGACGTTACATCCATCAACCAACCAAGAAGAAAGGCAAGAAAAAGCCCCGGGAACCAGCTAAATTTGTAAGCAGAAAACACCACAAGAACGAATGCCAGATCAGGCCTGCCAAGCCAGTGTGGAAACTGGGAAAAAAAATTGGTCTGAAGCGCAATGAGAACAAATCCAAGAAAAAGAAAACTAAGTGTCACCATTATTACTTTCCTGGAAAAGAAGGTGAATTAATCATGCTTTCTATCGCCATTTGCTCTTCGGATAAATTAATATAAAGGAATTCAAGACGGGCAAAATCAACGGCCGGTTTAACTTCAATTTCCAGAAACATTCCTCGGCGCTTCGAGTGCACTTTGGAAACGGTTCCGAGAGTAATACCGGGAGGGAAAACACCTCCGATACCAGCTGTGACAATGGTGTCACCCTCCTTGACATCTCCATTTCTCAAGACATATTGGAGAATATACCCCTTTTCTCCAGCCCCCTTAAGAATCCCTCTCACCCTGTTCTTCTGAACAATTGCATCAATGGCACTTGACGGAGCATTTGCAAGAAGCACTTTTGAATAATTATCAGAGACCTGCACTACCTGCCCGACAACTCCAAGGGAATTTCGTGCCACCATTCCAGTGACCACTCCATCATTTTCGCCTCGATCAACAATCAGTGTCTGGAACCAAAACGAAGGGTCCTTGCCAACCACTCGTGCCATCAGGGCAGGAAATGTCTCCTTTTTCTTAAATTTCAACTCAGCTTCCAGGAATCGATTTCTAGAATACGCTTCACGATATTCATCAAGAAGTTCATGGTATTTATGAAGTTCCTTGCGCAGTGAATCATTTTCTTCCTGGAGATTCCAGAGAGTTATATATCTATCCTTCAGACGGACAGTGCTGATTGAAATTTTAGTAAAAACACTTTGAAGTGGACCAAGAACCTCCAAGGGTACCTGGTGAAAGATGCCAAAACGATTGCTAGTAGCGGAACTCATCAAAACGAGTAAAAGGGTGGCAAATAGAAACAATAATAGAAAAAGGCGAGTAGCCCTGAAGCCTGTTTTCTTCTTCCTATCGTTGTTTTTCTTTCTCAACATTCTACTCTCTGAAACCACAGGTATCCAGTCGCCACATAAAAACCCATGTGCTTAAAACAATCTGTCCCTGGACAAATCCCGAAACTACTCGATGGTAACTTCTCGTAGAATATCCAGGTTATCAAGAGCTTGCCCAGAACCAAGCACAACAGAAGAGAGTGGGTCATCAGCCACAATAATTGGCATACCAGTTTCTTCTTTGAGACACTTATCAAGGTTTTTCAGAAGTGCCCCACCACCAGTTAACACTATTCCCTGATCAACAATGTCAGCAGAAAGTTCAGGGGGAGTAACTTCGAGTGCAATCCGTACCGCTTCAACAATTACGTCAATCTGTTCTTGGATAGCTGACTGAATTTCATCTGCAGTAATCGTTAAAGTTTTGGGAACACCAGATACAAGGTCACGTCCTTTAATATCCATTGTTTCAAAAGGTTCTTCCGGCATCACGTTGCCGATGGTTGTTTTGATAAGTTCAGCCGTTCGTTCACCAATTGCCAGATTATGTTTTCGCTTAATGTACTGAAGAATGGCTTCATCCATTTTATCTCCGGCCACTCTTACAGATTTAGCGTACACAATTCCCGCAAGTGAAATCACAGCGACCTCAGTGGTTCCACCACCGATATCGATAATCATATTGGCTGTGGGTTCTGTAATTGGGAGGTTAGCCCCGATTGCAGCCGCCATGGGTTCTTCTATCAGATACACTTCACGGGCACCGGCAGATTCTGCAGACTCTTTTACAGCACGTTTTTCAACCTGAGTAATTCCTGAAGGAACTGAGATCATAATTCGTGGATGAACGAGTGTACGTCTATTATGCACCTTGTTAATAAAGTATCGAAGCATGGCCTCAGTCACTTCGAAATCAGCAATAACCCCGTCTTTAATGGGACGGATAGCCTTGATAGTTCCTGGGGTTTTACCAAGCATTAATTTCGCTTCCTGCCCTACCGCGAGAACCTTATGGCCTCTCGCATCCTGACGAACAGCTACCACTGAAGGTTCCCGAAGGACAATACCCTTACCTTTAACGTAAAGAACAGTGTTAGCAGTTCCTAGATCAATCGCCAGGTCATTGGAGAGCCAGCCAAACAAAAAATTAAATGGTGAGAACATGAATGTTTCCTTTTATATCAAAGCACTCAAATGATGCTTTCCCTATATTATTAAACCAAAATAGCCGAAAAACCCGACTCCATGAAAACGATACCATTGATATTGAAGCAGTGCCAGGACACAGGGCCGTGACACTCTCGACACATCAAGCTCTTAATTCTACCAAAAGTCTTCTTTATTTTCAAGAAATATGGGCTCCAACCTCAGAAGAAATCCTTTGAAAAAAGTTGACACCCCTTAAAAAGGCTGGTAAACAACCAGACCATATGCTTGCACGACGGATTATGTGGGGCTGTAGCTCAGCTGGGAGAGCGCATGACTGGCAGTCATGAGGTCTGGGGTTCGATCCCCCATAGCTCCACCAATAATAGAAGGCACTTACGATATATTCGTGAGTGCCTTTGTTGTTTCAGACACCAAATTTGAATCAATTCTGCACCAACCCTATTCCCAAGGACGCCATATTTTTTTTGCAACAAGCTTAAGGCATCAGGCGCAGAACAAAACCATGCAAGCATTCGACAAAGATTCAATATATCACTGAACAGACTTCCCCTGTTACCCCTTTCTCATTAAATCCCATTTCTTCTAATATTTATCCATACAATTCTCAACCGACGTTCTCTTTTGGCTTACCTTTGAATACAGATAAAATATCCCTGACGTTCTAAGGCCTTAACACCTCTCCAATTACCCTGCGAAATTGAGCTAATGAATATGGTTTATGTATAAACCCACCAGCCCCAAGCAGGAGAGTCGCCTTAACATCATCACTCTCCGAGAAGCCACTTACGATAATGGCCTTCTGTTCAGGATAAATTTCCAGGATTTTCTTAAAAGTCTGGTACCCATTCATACCCGGATCCATCAACATATCCAGAACCACAAGATCAACAGGATTCTCCTTAACAAAGGCAACAGCTTCCTCACCCGAGCTCACACAATCGACCCTGCAACCCATGCTCAGCAACATCTGACTGGCAATGTCACGCAACTGAGGCTCATCATCAACTACTAATATATGCTTATTAGTAGTATCTACGAATGTTTCTGTGAAATTGATCTTTTCCTCTTCACCAATATTCTTTGTATCAATTGGAAAAGAGAGGTTAAAGCATGTGCCCTGATCACTGCTCTCCACTGTAACTTTACCATTGTGATCCTGCATACTGTTCCAGACAATGGCAAGCCCCAGTCCGGTACCGCTTTTCCCCATTACTTTCCTGGTATAGAACGGCTCGAAGATATGCTCCAGATCTTCCTCAGCTATCCCCGCACCATCATCCTTAACAGAAAGCATCAGATAATCACCAGCCTGAAGATCAAGCTTCAAAGCCTCCTGTGTGTCTAACTGTTGATTACGAGTTGAGATAAAAATCGTTCCTTTACCAGTAATGGCCTCCATACCATTATTAACCAGATTCATAACAACTTTTTTAACATGAACAGGAGAGCAGGAGACGATACAATCTTCCGCTTCCAAGTTCGTTATACATGCCATGTCTGGATATAAAGATTGGCGTTGTTCACACTCAGGAGAATGTAAGTATTCATTTATCAATACATGAATATCATGGGGTGCTCTGATCATTGCAGCCCCTCTTGCTACGGTAAGCAAGTCTGCGACCACCGTTGCAGCACGTTCACCTGATTCCCGAATAGCCTTGATTGGCCCTTTAAGTTCACTGTTCTCCGGTAACTGCATGAGAAGTAATTCCGGGTAACTGACAATACCTGAGAGAATATTATTCAAGTCATGGGCCACCCCACCTGCCATCAAGCCAATGGCTTCCATCTTCTGTGAACGATGCAGCTGTATTTCCAGGTTTTTCCTCTCTGTTTGATCTATGACAAATCCAACCAGACAAGCTTCCCCGTCAAAAACTATGGGGGCACTACTCACATCGCTTTTCACTAAAGAACCATTTTTTTTGAGGAAAGGAATATCAACAGCAAGGTGTTTTTCCTCCTCTGCCTGACTATTAAATTCTTTATGTATATCGTGAAGATCTTCTGGTTTGTGTAAAGAGTTGATATCCATCGTTTCCAGAGTTTTCTTGTCATAACCAAGCAGGTTGCAAACAGCAGGATTCACATAGCGTAACTGCATATTTTTCAACTCGATGATCAATATACCCAAAGGAGACTTATCCAGGATTTTTTGTAATTGCTTCTGGCTGTCCCGTAATTCAGAGGTACGTTCCTGTACCCTGTTTTCTAATGTTTGGTTGTGGTTTTTAAGGGATCGATTCAAATCAATTATTTTTTGAATGAGAGCATTATAGCTGAAATATAAGAGCAGAAATGAACATAAAACAACAAAAGCAGCCAAAGAGAACAGAAGGATTATACGTTCCTGCAAATGATAGCGCTGTTCTGTGAGATCTTTTGTGACAAAAACATACCCTTGTCGCTGCTGTTCATAATCTAACAAATCAAGAACCTTAACAATGAGATATGGCTTACCCTGTATGATTACCTCCTGCCTGTTCAGGTTCCAGTCAATTTCTGCATCATTATCCTGATAAAGACCAATATCCTGCGCTTGAATCGTATGGTTGCCATATTTCAGAGACGCAAATCTATCGTGTTTAATAACGGATGCCTTTGTATTTGGGATAGCAATCCCAACAGACAGATGCAAATTCTCAGTAATGGTATCCAACAGTTGCGTATTTTCAATACCAAACTGGACAACTCCTATATGCCGCCCTTTGAAGAATACAGGCTGCACCAAACGATATTGCAATCCTGTTTTGGAGACCATATAACCAGCGTACTGGAGCTTTTTTTTATTGGCACCTACAACGTCTGGTCGCATCTTTCCGACCTCATCACCAAATTTTCCAGGCCGATGCACACGAAGAAAAGAATGATTATCCGGGGTCAACCAGGAAAGAGTGGAAAAGTATGGATTTTCTTTTTTAAAAATATCCAGATAAGGACGCGATAACTGCAACAATTGTTCTCGATCTCGAGAGGCAAAAGCACTAATCATATTTTCATGCTTAGGAAGTTTGCCGAAAGAAACAAAAGTCTCTATCCGCCTGCGATATTGTTTGTCATTATCTTTTTCGACAATGGCAATAACAGCACGGATCATACTGACTTCAGTGTCTAAAAGGCGCTGAACATATGCCCTGCTATCAGCAATAAAAAAGTTTATAAACACACCACAGATGCTGATAATTAACAGCATGACCAGTAGAATAACTTTCCATTTCGTTTTATTCATAGGAAACTAATTCGGGGGGAAGGATATTTTTAAGCGTATGTAACCGCTTATCTATATAATTACTTAATCAGTTTTGCACCACAAAGTATTCTCCTAAATATTCTACGGCGTAGGACATTGTCTCTATTTTCTAAAACAGCAGCATATCACTTTCTTCTCACCTTAAACAGAACATAAAAAGTATATGACAAAGATTGCAACAAAAGCAAGATCACATTGTGCCACAGGGAAACAATGAACATATTCTGGTTGTGGATGACCAACTTACTCACGCCAGACAAACAACATTCCATTCCCGACGTATTTTAACTCTTCAACACCTCTCTAACTGCTTTGCCAAGTTTAGTCATCGAATAAGGTTTCTGAATGAATGCACCTGCGCCAAGCTCTAGGACACCCTGAATATCCTTACTTTCAGAGAAACCACTGGCAACAATAGCTTTCTGAACAGGATTCAATTTAAGGATTTCTTCATAGGTTTCACGCCCATTCATGCCAGGATCCATCATCATATCAAGCACAATCAGATCTACACAGTTCTCCTTCACAAATTCAAGAGCCTGCTCACCAGAAGAGACCACATCAACTTTGTATCCCAGCTCACGCAGCACCAAACTTGCGATATCTCGAAGTTGCTGTTCATCGTCCACAACTAAGATATGTTCACCCTTACCCGTAATATCCACCACGATATTGTCTTCTGAATGGGTGTTTACCTTCACCGTACTCAACGGAAAGTACAGCCGAAAAATTGTTCCTTTAGCACTGCTCTCAACAAAAATCCTGCCGTTGTGATCCTGAACAGTATTCCATACAATAGCCAGGCCAAGTCCCGTACCACTGTGCCCCATTACTTTTTTGGTGTAAAAAGGTTCAAAGATATGTTCAAGATCCTTGGGGGCAATTCCAGCGCCATCATCTTGAACAACAAGCACCACGTATTCACCCGGTTCAAGATCCTTTTCCACAGAACCAAAACTTTCAATCGTACAGTTTTTTGTGACAATCAGTATATTTCCTTTATCAGCAAGAGCCTCAGCAGCATTTGTTACCAGATTCATAACAGTTTTTCTAATATGCATGGAGGAACAGGAGATACTTGAATTTAGAGCATCAAGCTGACCTCTACAGCTCACTCCGGGATGCGACAATATAAGTTTTGTGTATTCGGGAGAACTCAGATACCCCTGAATCAATGTATTGATACTATGTGGTTCCCTCGTACTGGCAGCACCTCTGGCAACAGTAAGAAGGTCCTTAACAACAACGGTTGCTCTTTTGCCTGAATCATAAATCGCCTGAACTGGTTTCCGCAACTCACTGGACTCGGGTAACTGCATAAGCAGCAGTTCCGGATAACCGACAATGCCCGCAAGAATGTTATTTAAATCGTGAGCGACACCACCGGCCATTAAACCAATGGCTTCCATCTTCTGGGCTCGAAGCAAATTCACCTGCATTGTCTCCTGTTCCTTGGCAGCAATATCCTGTTGTATAACCAGGGAAGTACTGTTGGCAACGCCCTCGAACAACCCAAATTCCTGATGATCTATTTTATGTTTACTAAACAGTGCAACAACACCCAACGCCCCCCCCTTATCCGAAAACAGACGACATCCCGCGAACGAAACCAACCCGAGTTTTTGAGCCCATTCGTGATCATGAATCCGAGGATCGTTCACAACATCGTTAGTATTAAAACTTTCAATCTCTCCTGAAGCAATCATCCCGATTTTATAGCAACCAAAAGGAACCCGACCATGCGTATAACTCTCAAGATCGGAATAGCGTCCTGAGCTTGCGACAAGGTGTAAACAGTTTTGCCGATGAAGACAAACATGAGGCCCTTCAGTCACTTCTGCATGGGGACAATCATCATCACAGCGATCCCCGGATTTGACAATCCAGATACGGCAGAAATCAGCATTAAAGCTGTCAACAATTGCCTCAGTGACATGGGTGAGCTTTTGCTGAAGACTTCCTAATCCCAACAATTCTTCTCTCAGACCGTTGAGACGATCAATTTGTTTTTCCGTTTTTTTAAGCTTCGTGATATCCCGACTTATTCCAAAGAGACCCAAAATTGACCCATCCTGCCCCCTGTATGGCGCCTTAACGGTTTCCAGCATCACTTTTCTGCCATCTGGATATTTAACCAGTTCCTCATTTATCCTCATTTTACCTGAGGCCATCATTAGTTGGTCCTGTTTCTGGAAAAAATCGGCCATCTCTTTATTAAAAACTGCATGATCTGTAGTGCCAATCAATTCTGTTTCCGATTTTCCCATAAATTCTTCAAAGGCCGGATTACAGCCGATATACACACTGTCTGTATTTTTATAAAAAATCAGATCTGGAATAACATCCTTCAAAGAGAGAAGCATGGATCGTTCCGTTGACAATTCACCTCTGGATTTTTCCAATTCAGCAACCATCCGTTCTATTGCAAAACCAACTTGATTAAATTCATAAAAGGGACCAGGAATATAATCCGATCTTTGCTCAGAAGTAGATTCCTGGTTCGTGTAATCAACTAACTGACTCACAGCGCCAACAATTCGTTGACGGGAAAACAGAAAGAACAGAAAATACACGCCTATTGCTATAAAAATAATTGAAACACCTGAGACTATAAAGGTTCGCTGGGTTTGCACCTGCAGAGTGTCTTTGTAGAAATGTCTGACAGATAATGAATCACCATGAGCCAACAAATATGCATGGCTACTGATCACAAATCTCAGACGTTGCTCCGCTTGCTGAGCAGTGGTTTTAACTATTGGTGAATTATTATTTTCAGCCATTTGATGAAGAGCAGCAGGTAATGGTTTACTACTGCAGACCACCTGCTCTCCAATCTGTAATACTGTATAATCTGCATTGGTCAGTTGTTCTAAGTCCCTGGCCAATGGCGTGTTGTTGTTGATGATTTGACCGCCAATCAAGGTACCAAGAACTTTACCACTGGAATGATGTACAACACGCTTTCCTATAAGAATTATCCATAGAAGTTCTTTGGAGGTTTGTACGGAAAGAAGATGAGGATCCCCAAAATAGTCTTCAAGGTGCCCCAGATGCTTAATATTTACGCCGGAAAGTTCATAAAACGGAGAGTCTGCTTTAACAATTTGTTGCTGATCAACTCCGAAAAATCGTACCATATCAAGAACAGAGCTCATCTCCGTATGTATAATATTTGATAAAACTTCATGCTTTTTATCAAGATCCTGCACTGTGGAGTGAGAAATAATACTTACGGTTTGATCGAGGCTATCAAACAAACCACGAACATAAAAGGCCACCGCCTTATCGCTATTACGATTATTTAATTCTATGTTTAATCGCTGATGCTTTTCAATATCCCGGCTTGTCGAAATGTAAACCCAGATTAATGACACTACCAACACCAAAAAAAACAGAACAAGGATATTT
Source organism: Desulfocapsa sp. (assembly GCA_030638765.1). Next base: position 3,202 of record DAOWDZ010000037.1, on the reverse strand, counting down.
TGAGTCAGATAGGTGAGAAAAGAACGTTGCCCCTTTTGCATCATTTCTCCTCCTATTGTGGAATACCTGAATAACGAAAAGCCCGTCTTTTCAAATGAGTAATTTCCTGACTGGTAGTATCGGAAGTGATCAGTGCAAAATCACCACTAAATATTGTTGGAACCGAAGCATTTTCACCAATCAGTGCCAGGTGTATGGCTTCTGCTATGGCCACACCATTATCGTCATTCATACGCATGACGGTAACATCTAATCTGCCATCTTTTATCGCTGCAAGTTCTGCACTGCCTCCTCCCCACCCGTTAAGCATTGTTCCTTGTAAGCCAGAATCTTGCAGAGCATCTGCTGCACTAAGAGCAACATCTGTTGAACAGGAATAAATAAAATCAAGCTCACCCATTTTAAGCAGTTCACCAGCTCTCTCTCGAGCCTTAGCTCTTTGACCACAAGTATAATAGGCACCGACAAGTGAGGGGGCGTTCCGCTCACGCATATATTTAACGAAGGTATCACCTCGCATGTAACTGACATACCCTTTGGAATAATACAGCAATCCATATCTACTATCGGGAGAACTCTTACTTAAAAAATAGTCGGCCAGCATACGAGTACCACGGGCATGATCGAAACCAACATAAAAGGGTTGATTATCCTCCCATATATTGAGAGGGGTGGTTATGTTTTGCAGGATTAAACGAGGTTTACCATGGGCAAGAATACTTTCGATAAGCTTTTGATGTCGATTGACATTGAAGGTAAACACCAGATAATCAGGATCGTACTCAAGTGCTTCTTTGAGCTGCTGTTCCTGTTTTCGTATATCTTGCCTTCCTCCTTTTGAAAAGAACTCTTTGAGTTCAAACTGAATGCCAAGCTCATCCATTCTGGCGACAAAAGAACTGACACTTCGCCTCCAATAATCAGACGCCTGTTGGCCGGGATACACGAAGGAAATGGTCACCGGTTTGACTTGCACACCTGGCTCCATTGGCTGACCTGGATTTTGTACTATCTTGTAGAATTCTTTACTTATCCGTTTTTCTTCCGGGTGCATTTCAAGGTACTTTTCCACAGCAATAAACTTACTCTTATTTATAATTACTTCATTGCTTTGTGAGGCAGTGCCGGGAAGATTATCAGGTGATTGACACGCGGTTAGGAGGTAGACAAGAATCAATAAAAACGGAACAATTCTAATTAAAAACATATTGTTAACCCTTTTCAAAACACATCACACACAGAAAACTACAGTTTCAAATTACCAAGAAAGCAAAATGAGAATAATAATCACAGTTATTACTATAAACAAAATATTGCCGGCAAATCAAGCCTAAATGTTTTCTTTTTAGGAAAGTTCTGATATAAAACGGCCGAAGACGCCGGTACCACATTATTTCATTGCTGGATTTGTACGCCATTCTATGATAGTTTCGCTACAATAGTTATTATTTTGGCTGATTTTATGTTTGATTTATATCACCCTTTAATCTCACAACAAATCATAAATGGCTTAACATAAATGAGCATGCTGACGATTCATTGTAATGCATATCCATGTCATTTGGGCTTTGAATAAATGCTCTCATTCTCATTCTCATTCTCATTCTCAACAATGACCAACTAGTTGCTATTAAAATCAAACTTATTTTGACTAATCACCTTACTCAATAGAAAACAGTTCCCATGAAGAAAAAACTACGTCTACAAGCTTTAGAGCCCAGAATTCTTCTCGATGCGGCTGCAGTAGCAACTGCTATTGATACCATTCAAGACATCTCTCTCCCCCTCGATAACGACACAGCAGAACCTGTTAGTATTGATAAAAATGAAGATTTTCAAGAAGCAGAACCCATTGACAATGCTATTTCTGAGCCAAAAGAAGATCTTACTGATGATCTTGCAGTAACTGAAGAAGCTGAAGGTGACGATGATACTTCCACACCGGAAGAGGATCCTATTAATGAGACTTCAGCAACCGATGAAGTTGAAAATGACGATGACACCATAACTGTCCAGGAAGATACTACTGATACGAGCGTTGCAGTAATAAATGATAACAACGAATATCAGGCAACAACTATAACTGTGCAGGAAACTGATATCGTTGTCGTTGACAAATCCATCAGTAATTATCAAACTCTTCTCAATGATATACCAGAAGATGTAGAAATCATTGAAATTGAAGAAGACGAAGACGGACTCGCCCGCCTCGCAGAGCTCCTGGAAGGTCGCAGTGAAATTAATACTCTGCATATCTTCTCCCATGGCAGTGAAGGCACCTTGACTCTTGGAACGAGCGTACTTGATTCTGAAGCCCTTGCCGGGCAGCAGGATGTATTATCAGAAATAGGCTCAGTGCTGTCAGAAGATGGCGACATCCTGCTTTATGGCTGTAACATAGCCGAAGGCGAAGTCGGAATTGACTTTATCAACCAACTTTCTGTAGCAACAGCCAGCGATATAGCTGCATCCAACGACATAAGCGGTTCTGTTGAACTCGGAGGCGACTGGGAGCTTGAAGTTATAAGCGGATCCATTGAAAGCCAGAGTTTTGCCCCGTCATCCTATACAGGAACATTGGATTTCGGTGGTACTGATATTAATGCCGATGGGAATATTGATTCACTTCGCATGATCACCTGGAATGTCATTGGCCTGGACTCCAACAAACCAGCCACAGAAGGCCCCAATGTCTTCATGGTGGGGATACGTATCAATGCTGATGCTGCAGGTCTGAACGATTACTCTGTAAAAATTGTAGATGACGACGGAACCGATATCTTTGGTACCGGTTTCATGATTGGAGACAGCACCATACCTTCAGATTTTGATGATGGCGTCGATAATATTCGCTTCACCGGCACAACCATATATGAAGATATCAATGTGGACGCAATCGATGGCTTTGACGATGGAAACGGCGGTTTCTACCGTGATTTCTATTTTAATGTTGAAGTGGAAAGAACCCTTGATTCCCACGACCAGATCCAGCCATTTCACTTTGAAGTCTTTGATGATCTCAACAACAACGGAATCTGGGATGCGGGTGAAGCAGGCGAAAGCCTCGACAACTTCTCATGGTTACCTGACGACAGTGCTGCAAACACACCTCTCTATCTCTATGTTGAAAAATATATTTCCCAAGCTCGTAATGATATTACTGACCAGACATATCCAACGGAAGATGGTGCCGATGACAGCT
>DAOWDZ010000148.1 GCA_030638765.1 Desulfocapsa sp. | reverse complement strand
GCCTATCTTCCTGATTCCATGCCAGTAGATCAGCACTTGCAGAGAATTCGAGTTCATGATAAATCCGTTTTGCCAGTTTATGCTGATCATCTATAAATTTACCATCTGAAGTTATCTCAGAGTACACCTCTTCCGGCAGGAAAGGTTTCAGAATCTCTTTCTCTTTAGTTAGCCAGAAAACGAAGATAGCCCGAATAAAATCAACGATGAGATTGGAGCTCTCCACATGGCTCTGTTTTCGCAGAAAATGGATCAGCAGATCCCTTCGTTTGTGAATCTCATCAAGTTCAGTTGAGACCTCTCGAAGATCCCCTTCAGCCCCGATTTCATTAAAGAAAACAGGCATAAGCTTGGTGAATTGTTTGGTCAGATTGTAAACAGGTTCAATGGGATGATTAAGCAAATTGGTAATATCACGCTGGAAAAGATCTGTGTCCTTAACACAGGTTCCGGAAAGTTTGATGTTGATGATGAGTGCCGAGAAAAGCGTTCCACACCACTTCGGTTCCTGCATAATCAAATTCAACCAGGCTCTGATGTTTGCAAGATGGGCTGGATTAGTGATGGGCTGCCAATCTTCATCCACTCCCATAACATTGGCATATTGGAAACCAAACCGAACGGCCTGCCACAGGAATGTTTCAACCATTCTTCCATTCTTACGCCTGAAAACCTCACCACCAAGAACCTGAATACACTGGATGGATGTATGAGGATATTTCCTCACATTGGCCTTTAACAACTGGAAGGCAGTAAGGAGAAACTTTTCAATCTCTTCAAATTTCTGAAGACGAATCAGCTGTACCAGAGAACGATTGATCTCACGCAAAGTCTCTTCATGGATCAGATACAATCCTTTGGTATCCATGATACGAAACAAAAACAGTAGCTTTTGATTTTCAGCAAAACGGTTCAGCGGCAAGCCCTGTTCTTTCACTTTACCGAGCTCCATTTCGTCTGCCTGAGCAAGTCTTGCTGGGATTTCCTTATAGAGACGCACAATATCAACATGAGCCGGTAAATCCAGGATATCGCGCAACGCTGTCACCGGATGCTCCTTGGTGTTAATACCTGCCACCGTAGCTTTGTTTTTCTCCATGGATTCATGCGATACTGCAGAAAACAACTTCCCTGAATGAAAATCCTCACACAACTCGCCACAATGTGCAAGAAACCATGGAAGCGGATCTTCCTCCTTGAGCCAGTAGTCATAATTTCTCTTCAGAATGGCCTGCATGAGCTCCGCGATGGGATGATAATTGAAATCTTCGGCGCCCTTATCAACAAAGACCAGCAGAGATGTAGCCAGTTTTTTCATGGGATGCTGTCCCTGAACAATATGCATCATGATGGGACTCTCCCCATCATCAAGCTCAAGAAGCTGTCCAAAATATACATTCAAGGAAGTTTGGTAGCGAAAGAGATCATCCACCGAAAAAAGACTCACCATTTTGGCAACCCAGGCCACCTGGGTTTCGATTATTTGTGACAGAAGTTTACTGTTTTTTTCAGAATGCTCCATGGCAGCAACAAAAATTGCAGCAAACAGTGCAAAAGCCTCGGGCCCTTTCTCATGGCGCATATAGTAGTTACTATTTTTAAGAACAAAACTTCGTAACTGTGGAATGAGAATACTCCAGTTTCGATAGGGATGACAGATCTCATAAAGAAGGCTTTCAAGGGTATTGTGAAGCCCTTTGTAGCGTGAAACGACATCAAGTAGAAGCTGTAATTCAGAATCCATAACCACCTCTTCTGCTGTTTCCTGAAGATTGGCTATAAGCGCATCCGTTTCAATTTTTGTTTTCAACTTCTTCATTTTTTCTCTTTAAATTTCCGTTACCAAAAAAGAGACTTACGATCTTTTGGAAAGCGGCAGGTTATCTCCTCTCTACATCCTTCAGTTCTTTGCTCCGATCTTTTGACAGATCAGTTTTAGCAAATTCCGTGGTATCTACTGGAAGTGTCAGGGAATACTTGTTAAGAACGTCGACTTCGCATTTGCCGTCTGCAATTTCGAAACTTAAAACATGCCCTCCCTGAGTTCGATCACTACTAATGAAATGTAAATGGTATCCGGGGACATTGATGCCTTTAACATAGGGTGGACACCTGAAACCGATTATCGTGCCGGAAATATTTTCCATATTAAATTCGGGTTGATCACTGGTGACTTCTTTGAGAGGCGGATAGGGTTTTTGCTGACCTGGAACACTTCGTGTTTTCATTAATCTGAATTGTCCTGTAATCTTGATCGCATAGAAAAGGTTCTGATTTGGAGCGTATTCATCAAGTAAGTTTTCAATCGTTGCATAATCTGATCCCGTCTTGATGGGGATGGTTTTGTCTGTTGTAAACTGACACACTGTAGCAAAAGGAGTCTTAACGGACGGATCAGGTTCATAGACCTTTCCATCTGCTTTTATCTGATACATGTTTCCGTCGAGAAGAACCATTTCGCCATCAAGACGATCGAACGTACCGATTCCAAAATCGCCATGCTTCTGCAAACGACGACATGACATATTGCCATCGTATACACCTGCCAAGAGGGCATCAATTGTTGATACCTGGAAAGCGGTATTCCCTGCCGGTGTAACTACACAACCCGAAACCAAAAAGCATAACCCGACGGCAAAACAAAGTAGTCGTTTCATAATTGAAATCTTTCCTTTAAAATAACGGCTGGGCTCAGTTGCCCTAAACAATTTCATCAACCAAGGTGATTCACAGCAATGAACCCAGCGCCATACATAACAAAATAGCACTAGAGGTACATTAGGTACTTCCTGCCAGATAATATTCCATCTATTTTGAGAAGACCTCAGCCCCTACAAAGCTTTGTTAGCCTCCATATGCAGGATAAGATCTAACATTCTGTTGGAATAGCCCCATTCGTTATCATACCAACTCAATATCTTCACCGTTGTACCGATTACTTTCGTGGACTGTCCGTCAACGATTGAAGAATGGCCATTTCCCTGAAAGTCAACGGACACCAAAGGCAAATCAGTATATCCAAGATAACGGTTTGCAGCATCCTTCAAGGCCTGATTGACCTCTGGAACTGACGTTTCCTGCTCAACCTCCATCACGGCATCAACAAGTGACACATTGGGTGTGGGAACCCGGACTGCAAGACCATCAAACTTACCTTTTAATTCAGGAATGACAAGTGCCACAGCAGCAGCAGCACCTGTGCTCGTTGGAATCATAGACATTGCAGCAGCTCTTGCACGGCGCAAATCAGAATGAGGGAAATCAAGAAGTCGCTGATCCCCCGTATAGGCATGAACGGTGGTCATAAGCCCGTGTTTAATGCCAAAGTTATCAAGAATAACCTTGGCAAAGGGAGCAAGACAATTGGTGGTGCAGGATGCATTGGAGACAATATGATGTATGGTGGAATCATACTCATCCTCGTTTACTCCCATAACAAACGTTTTCACTTCTCCTTTGGCAGGTGCAGAAATCACAACTTTTCTGGCACCGGCATTGATATGTTTCTGCGCACTGTCTGCATCCCGAAAAAGCCCGGTACACTCTGCAACATACTCAACACCTGCAGCAGCCCAAGGAATATCAGAGGGATCACGATGCCCGGTTACCTGAATGTGCTTTCCATCGATACCGATTCCGTTATCATCGCTTTCTACTTCTGGCTCATAAATACCCATCACCGAATCATACTTCAGAAGATGGGCAAGCGTTGCATTATCAGTGAGGTCATTAATCGCCGCAATCTCGATATCTGCAAATGCAGGATCTTTTGCTAAAGCACGAAAGACACTTCTTCCAATACGGCCAAAACCGTTAATTCCTATCTTAATTGTCATGTGCTACCTCCAGAAAGTTTACAAATCAAAAACAGCGTATGTATTTATTATAACCACAAGAAAAGTTAATTAGACAGAACAAAACGTCCTAATCACATTATCTTGGTACTCTTTGCCCTTTTGTACAACTCCAGATATTTTTTACTGACCTTTGCCCAGGTGAATCGTTCATGAATACGCTCCACTGCCTGCCTCTGCATTATACGGATGGACGCCGGATCGGTTGCATACAAAGTCAGTGCCCGTTCAATGGTTGCGTTGAGTGCTGACGCACTCTGTTCGTCATAGGAAAATCCCGTCTCCCCATCCACAACCTTTACCAGCCCACCAACTGAATGAACGATTGGAAGATTACCAAAGAGTTGAGCCATGAAATCCGTCAAACCACAGGGCTCGTATTGTGATGGGATCACGAAAAAATCCCCCGCTGCATACACCTTATTGGCGAGAAGAGTATCATACCCACGGAGAATACAGATACGGCCGATGTTTTCTTCTTTTTCAGTCAGTTGAGTAAGCCTCAACTCATCATAAGGGCTACCACTTCCCAGAAGCAAAAACTGAAATCCAGTATTTTGGACAAGAAGTTTTTTGATAGCTTCAACCAACACCCCAACACCTTTCTGGGTACTGAGACGTCCAATAAAAGTAACAAGAGGAACAGCCTTATCTGGTGTAAGAAAACCATACTGTTGGATTCCGGAAATCTCGTTTTTTCCCGTAAGCTGACGCAATAGATTCAACTTGCAATCAGCCTTCCCTTCAAGAGTTCCCTCTCCAAGAGGATCAAAGCTTGCGGCAATCTCCGATTCAACATGGTTCTTTGCATCAAACTTTGTCGGATCAATCCCATTGGTCACACCTTCCAGTACAATATTTCTTTCGAGCAGGGTGTGCCCAAGCCATCCCGTCAGGTGGTCATCAATGGTCTCCCGTAACTCACGCGCATAATTTTCACTCACGGTATTCAGTACAGCACAGGAAGCAGCTGCCAGAAATGGGTCAAAACAATCATCAAGCCTGCACCTGCGCACAAACACTGAAGACAAACCGGTACTTACCTGGGCAAAATCAAGATCTGCCACCTCCTGATGGTATCCCTGTCCGGCATTATGAATCGTTACGACACAACCGGTGTTGCGAAAATACTGCCTCAGGCCAGCTTGTTCAGATATCATGGCAGGAAGAACAGCCGTATGACCATCATGGCAATGAATTACATCAGGATGAGCGTCAAGTAGTATCATTAAATCGATGGCTGCTTTCTGCAAAAGAATATTCATTGCAAAATAATCAATATGACCTTCCCCTGTCTTCTGCCAGGAAAAGCTCTCTTCTTCCTCTGCCGTATAGGTATAGACATTCTGTTTTTCCCGGAATCTGCCACTGTCAATAAGGTAAATATTAACTCTGTCTATTCTGGCCGCCCACACCTTCACCCGTTCGTGACGTTCCTCATCCGGATAGTTCAAGTCAACTTCAAAGTGAATATTTTTTTCAGGATAGAGAGGATCAGCAAGAAGTCTAAACCCCAGCTTTTCAGGGTTCATAAATCCATAACATGGAAGAACCACATGCACAGATCGTCCTGACCAGCGAGCAAGGGTCACAGAAAGCTGAGAAACCACATCCTTCACCCCACCAGCACCTGCCAAATCCCCATATTCACGGGTTAACATCCAAATATCACGAATGGATACCTGTGGCTTTACACTCATAATTACTCCGTTGGAAAAGCTATACTCATATGACGTAGAAGGTGGTCCACTAACGTAAGGCGTACCATGGCCTCACAAACTGGAATAATACGGGGGATGGCTGAGATATCATGCCTCCCACCCACCTGAATGGTCACCGCCTCATTACTGAGGTTTACACTCTGCTGTTTTTTTGAGATGGATGGTATGGGATCTACTGCAACCCGTAAAACAATTTCATTTCCACTTGATATTCCGGCAAGGATTCCTCCGGCGTTATTACCGTCAAAACCTTCGGGAGTAATGCCATCGTTATTTTCAGAGCCGAGCATGTCAGCCACTTTAAACCCTGCACCAACCTCAACCCCCTTCACGGCACCAATGGACATTAAAGCATGGGCAAGTTCTGCTTCCAATTTATCGAATACAGGTTCACCAAGTCCGGCAGGGCAATCGGCAACTATCTCAACTATTCCACCGACTGTATCACCCTGTTTTCGTACTTCATCGACACGCTTTTCCATTTTTTCAGCAGCGACTGCATCGGGGCAGAAGAAGCGGTTACCGTTGATTTCTTCAAGATTTTTTTCTTCAATTTTCACCCCACCAAGAGCCACAGTATAAGCAAGAACATCTATTCCTGCCTGTTCAAGCACCTGTTTAGCCACTGCTCCTGCTGCCACTCTGGCTGCAGTTTCTCGTGCCGAGGCACGTCCGCCACCCCGGTGGTCACGAATACCATATTTAGCAAGATAACTGATATCGCCGTGTCCCGGACGAAAAATATCCCGCAGATTATCATAGGCTTTTGAATGAGCATCCTTATTGTATATTGCCAGTGATATCGGTGTTCCGGTTGTACGTGGAAACTCTTCTCCATCAGGGATAAAGATCCCGGAAAGTATTTCAATCTGATCCGGCTCTTTTCGAGGGCTTGATGCCCCGCCCTGTCCGGGACGTCTCCTGTCCATATCAGCCTGCAACTCTGCAGGATCCAGTACAATTCCAGGAGGACAGCCATCAATTACGGCGCCAACTCCCGTTCCGTGTGATTCACCCCATGTGGTTACCCGAAAAGCTTTACCAAAAGTATTACCCGCCATTATCTACTCCTTAACTATAGATCTATAAATTTGTTCAATTGCGACAACTGACTCATCGATAGTCATTTTTCCACTATCAATTACATCGTCTGCTGTTTTACGATACAATGGATTACGCTCTTTCAAAACGTCTTCTAGTTCAAGAAAGACATCTTTCCCCGTCAAACTTGGCCTCTGTCTGGCCGAGAATTTATCGCCTGCAATACGTTTACAAAGAATGTCGATATCTGCCTTCAACCAAACAACAATGCTCTGTTTTTTAATATCTGCCCAAAGATTGCGATGTAATATCGCACCACCTCCAGTGGCTACAACGCATGATTCTTGATGAATGAGTTGAAACAACACCTGCTTTTCATAATCCCTAAACGCT
>DAOWDZ010000158.1 GCA_030638765.1 Desulfocapsa sp. | reverse complement strand
CAAAATCTGGTGACAAAACATTGAAAGCCCAGGCTGCTTTTTTAGAGCGTCTTCGGGATGTGCTTGATGGTGGTGCAACTGCCAGAACTCTTGAACTTGATGGCGATATGGAAGTGGAGATGATGAAGGAGATGTCTCTTCTCACTGACAAACCCGTCCTCTATGTGGCCAACGTTCAGGAAGACGATGTTATCGATGGCAATGATCATGTGAGAACGCTTGAAAAACTCGCCGCTGAAGATGGTGATGGTGTGGTTATTATCGCCGGATCAATAGAACAGGAACTGAGCCAGCTTGATGCTGAAGAACAGCAGGAATTTCTGGCTGACATGGGAATGACAGAACCTGGCCTGAATCGTTTGATCGCGGCTGGCTATAAGCTCCTTGGTCTTATCACTTATTTTACTGTTGGTGAAAAAGAGACTCGAGCCTGGACAATCACCCTTGGAACCAAGGGGCCGGGTGCAGCAGGAAAACTTAATTCTGATTTTGAACGCGGGTTTGTTCGTGCAGAGACCAGCGCCTATGATGATTTTGTGGCCTGTGACGGAGAAAATGGAGCCAAGGAAAAAGGTTTAATGCGTTCTGAAGGAAAGGAGTATGTTGTGGCGGATGGTGACTGTCTGAATTTTCGTTTCAATGTGTAGGTGACAGTAGAGAAAAAGGCTTCGACCTTGGATATTTTTCAAATAGCAAATAAACCATTTTACGGGCAGCATCAAGCGAGAAACCTGCTGAGCAGAAGTCTTGCGGCTGACCGGTTGGCTCATGCCTATCTTTTTCGCGGACCGGAAGGGGTGGGGAAGCAGCTGTTCGCAAGAGGGCTTACCGCTGCAGTGAATTGTAAGCAGAGAAATGGTTTGTCTGCCTGTGGTGAATGCTTGTCATGTCGGAAGTTTGCTTCAGGAATGCATCCGGATTTTGTACATGTTGCACCGCAGAAGGGAGCCATTAAGATTGCTCAGATTCGTGAGCTGATTAAACAACTCTCTTTTGCTCCCTATGAGGCAGGAACACGAGTTGTGCTGATAGAAGATGTGCATACCATGCGGCAGGAGGCGGCCAACAGTCTCCTTAAAACCCTTGAAGAGCCACCTGCAAATAATCTTTTGATTCTTACTGCAGATTCAGCGGGGAATGTATTGCAGACGATTATCTCAAGATGTCAATCCATTCCCTTTTATTCATTGACAATAAATGAGACCACTGCAGTTCTCACCGATAAAGATGATACGTTGGACGCTGAAACAGCGTTACTTCTGGCGCGATTGGCAGAAGGTAGTCCTGGTCGGGCGGAGTTACTGCAACATCTTGATCTGGTAGAATTTTGGCGCCGTCTGCTCGAGCTGCTTGTTGCCAGGAGCGGTGACGAAGCTCAGGACGTCAGTCAAATGTTGATGATGGCAGAGGAGATGGCTGTCTTAAAGGAAAATTTACCCCATCTTTTTTCACTAATCAGGCTTTGGGTAAGAGATTGTCTCTTTGATATCCACGGCCAGCAGGCAGGAACGGATAATCTGACCACACGGAAAGACTGGAAATCCGAACAGTATTTTGCTAAACTACGAGCCATTAACCAGGCAGAAAAGGAATTGGGACGAAATTGTAACCGTGCCTTGGTGTGTGAGGTACTTCTCTTTCGACTAAAAGCATAGACAAAATTATGGCAGAAGAGCAACAACAGATTGAAGATGCGCCGACTGAAGTTGAAAAACGAGAAGCATCGCCATTGAACTATTTTTATCGAATTCGTTTTCGTTTAACAGGACAGGCGTTTACGGCATCAACTATCCATGAAGGTCTCCGGAAAAATGATGTTGTGATGGTCCGTGGCGAGTTTGGTCTTGAGCCGGCCTGTGTTACCAGACCGGCTCCAGCCTGCAGAGAATCTGAGGTTGAGCGGAGGGCGAGTTACGAGATATCACGGCGAGCAACTCCTGAAGAGTGTAATCGCTATGAAGAAATTCCCAACGAAGAAGCGGCAGCCTTTACAACCTGTAAAGAGCTGATTCAAAGCCATACCCTGCAGATGAGTCTGGTTCGTGTGGAACGTTTTTTTAACGGCAGTAAGATGATTTTCTATTTTACTGCTGATAAACGTGTGGATTTCAGGGCATTGGTTAAAGATCTGGTTCAGGAATTTAGAACACGGGTGGAAATGCGCCAGGTCGGAGTTCGTCATGAAACGAAAATGATCGGCGGACTTGGAACATGCGGCCGTGAACTCTGCTGTTCCGGTTACATGAAAAAATTTGATTCTGTTTCCATCAAAATGGCTAAGGAACAGGATTTGCCTCTGAATCCAGCAAAAATTTCTGGCGTCTGTAATCGTCTGCTCTGTTGTCTGACCTATGAATTTGAGACCTACAAGCGGGAACGAAAGGGCATGCCTCGTCCTGGTAAGAAGATTATGGTTGATGGCCATTGCTATAGGGTGAAACGTCAAAATCCATTGCAGGGCACTGTTCAGGTGCTTGATGAAAATGGTGATGTTCAGTCTCTGGCGGCGGTTCAATGGAAAAACGCGGAACCGGTTCGACCAGAAAAGAAAAGTAATAAAGGAAAAAAAGAACAGAAAACAGGCAAAAAAGAGTAACAATCTCTGGCGTCTGACTGGTTTGCTTGTAAAGGATAAAAAAGAAATACTGCTAACATTACCGTAAATTGAAATGACAACTTATATAACAACACCTATTTATTATGTAAATGCGCAGCCCCACCTTGGGCATGCTTATACTACAATTGTTGCCGATACCTATGCCAGGTTTAAACGTATTAACGGTGATGATGTCAGGTTTCAGACAGGAACTGATGAACATGGTGATAAAATAGTAGAAGCTGCAACAGCAGAAGGGGTGAGCCCTAAAGAGTATGTTGACCGAATCAGTAAAATGTTCAGTGATACCTGGCCGCAGCTTGAAATTGCCCCTGATAAATTTATTCGTACCACCGACGCTGAGCATGTGGCTACAGTCCAGGATATTTTGCAGCGAGTCTACGATAAGGGCGATATCTATTTTGATAAATATACGGGTTTATACTGTACGGGCTGTGAGCGATTTCTTACAGAAAAAGAACTGGTTGACGGGAAATGTCCCGATCATCTCACCGTTCCCGATGAAATTACTGAAGAGAACTATTTTTTCAGGATGTCAAAGTATCAGCAGGATCTGATTGATCACATTCATGCTAACCCTGATTTTATCACTCCTGAGCGCTACAAAAACGAGGTACTGTCATTTTTGAGTGAACCCCTTGAAGATCTCTGTATTTCAAGGCCTACATCACGCCTTACCTGGGGAATTCCACTTCCATTTGATGATAAGTTTGTCACCTACGTCTGGTTTGATGCACTCATCAATTATCTTACAGGTATTGGGTACCCTGATGGCGAAATATTTGCTGAAAACTGGGCTGTTGCCGAGCATGTGATTGCAAAAGATATTCTCAAACCTCATGCTATTTACTGGCCCACCATGATACTTTCCATGGGATTGCCGCTCTATAAAAAACTCCATGTTCATGGCTATTGGAATGTGGATGCAACGAAGATGTCCAAGAGCATCGGAAATGTGATACGCCCTGCTGAACTCATTGAAGAGTACGGTGTGGATAGTATCCGCTATTTTTCTCTACGGGAGATGTCTTTCGGGCTTGATGCGTCATTTAGTGCCGATGCCATAGTTTCCAGAAAAAATTCAGATCTTGCGAATGATCTTGGCAATCTTTACAGTCGTGCCACTGCCATGTTGGTTAAATATACAGATGGTGTGGTACCTGAGCCGATAAGTGCTGATGATGATACTGTTCTGTCAGAACTTGCAGAAAAGGTTCTTGCAGCATATCAGGAAACCATGTCCGGTTTTCAGTTTCATAGAGCTTTACAGTCGGTGTGGGAGTTGATCAGTCAGGCTAATAAATATATTGTGACCAATGAACCCTGGGCTCTTGTTAAAGATCCGGAAAGAGTTGGGCGACTTCATACTGTGCTCTATAATCTGATGGAGACACTCCGTCTGCTGACGTTAATGCTCCAGCCTGTGATGCCCGGGACCTGTAAAAAAATGGCTACTGGACTGGGGCTGGCAGCTGAAAGTCCACTTGTTCAGGATCTCCGTGTAAACGGGAGCTGGGGGAAGCTTGAAGCGGGTACCACTCTTCAGAAAATCGATGCTCTTTTCCCACGGGTAGATACAAAGAAGAAAAAACAGGCTCCAAAGCAGAAAGTCACTAAGAAGAGCACAAAAAAGACCAGAAAGAGCAACGAAATACCTGAAGGTGTGATTAGCTTTGATCACTTTCAGAAAGTAGATCTGAAGGTTGCTGAAATCATAAAAGCAGAACCTGTTAAAAAGTCGGATCGGTTGCTGAAGCTTACTGTCAATGCACCGGAAGAGAGGGTGATAGTTGCGGGGATTGCAGAATATTATAAGCCGCAGGATCTTCCTGGTATGCAGGTGCTGATTGTTGCTAACCTACAGCCTGTAAAGTTGATGGGTGTGGAGTCTCAGGGGATGGTGCTTGCCGCTAAGGTGGAAGAGAACGGTGAAAGTCGTCTCGTTCTTTCAACCGTGAGTGCACCTGTTCCTCCGGGAAGCGGTGTTGCCTAAAATATATATGGAGTATTTGAATGTTTGTTGTAAATAATTTTGTGATGGCGATTGCTCAGCTGATAGATTTTCTCCTTATGGCTTATATGTGGGTCATTATAGGTCGCGCTGTTATATCCTGGGTGAATGCGGATCCCTATAATCCAATCGTTCGTTTTTTATATGATGTGACGGAACCGCTACTGAGTCGTATCAGGCGCTTTATCCCGATGAGTATGGGAGGGATTGATTTTTCACCCATGATTCTCATTATGGTGATTATGTTTCTTCAGAGTTTTCTGGTTCCCACTCTGAAGCAGATGGCAATTGGAGTAGGTTAATTGAAGATTTGTTTTGATTGCTGCAGCGTTTCCACACGTTGATCGAAAGGGAAAATTATTATGGTTATTACTCCACAATTAATTAAGGACCAGGAATTTCAGGTTAAATTCAGAGGTTGTGATCCACTGGAAGTAAGGGATTACCTGGAAACTATTGCTGATGAATTTTTTGAACTGCAGCAACAGTGTAAGGAGCAGGTCGAGGAGCTTGATAATCTTCGCAAGGAGAAGGAAAGCTCAGAGAACTATACCGGATCTCTTGAAACAGATATGGAGTTTACAAGAAAGATATCTGATGAGCTAAAGGATGGCTGCTCTCAGAAAGAAGAAAAAATCAAAGATCTTGTCAGGGAAATAGATGAACTTCGATTACGTATTGCTGATATGGAGCAGGAAAATGTTGAACGTGATGAAGAAGTTAGTGAGGCGAGTGCCAGAGTAGAAGAGGCTAAATCTGCACTGATGGAAGCCAAGGTTGAAAACAATAGTCTGCAGGGAAGAATAGAGATCTTGTTGGAACAAAATAGTGATCTGAAAAAAGAAGAGGTGGATTTTAAAGCAACCCTTGCCTCCGCCCAAGATTTTGCTGCTGATCTGAAGGAAAAAAGTAAATTGCAGGCAGCGGAAATGATTACTGAAGCCGAAGATATTATTGTAAAAATCCGTGATGATGCTCACGAGGAGCTGGAGCGTTTACCACTTGAAATTGAAACCCTGAAAAATAAAAAGGGAGAGGTAAAGGCAGATCTGAAGGCCACCCTTGAAAGTTATCTTGAAACAATCGAAGTCTTTTATCCAGACGATGAAGAAGAGGGTCTTGAAGCTTCAAATGAAGACAGTGACGATACGGCTGAAGATGAACATGAACTGTTTCAGACAGTTCAGATTAATGATGATGGTTCAATTGCCCCTGAAGATGTGAAAAAACTGAATAGTACCCCTGATGATTCAACTGGTGTTGAAGGTGTTCTTGAGTCACTGTTGACGAATGATGCCGAGGGGGAAGCGGGGGATGATTCCTTCGATCTTAAAGATATGTTCAGTTTAGAACCCAAAAAAGATCCAATTGAACCCTCTTCCTGAAAAGTTTTTATGTCTTTTCTATCAGTTCACAGTGATGGGCGGTTACTGTTAAGGGTGTATGTGCAGCCAAGGGCGTCTCGTGACCGATTTGCAGGTGAGTATGGTAATGCGATGAGGCTTGCTGTTACAGCGCCTCCTGTGGATGGTAAGGCGAATGCTGCAGTTATCAGCTTTCTTGCTTCATTCTTTAAATTAAAAAAGAAAAATATAGAAATTCGGCATGGCCTGCAGTCTCGAAGTAAAAGTATTCTTGTCGATGGGCTGAGTGAAGAGATAATTCGGGCTAAAATTGAGGCTGTTTCTGGGTAAATAATTGACAAAGAGGTGAGCGTGAAAAAGTATGTCATTGGTAACTGGAAGAGTAACAAGAACAGACAAGACGCGCAGAAGTGGTTCTCAGAATTCGCAGATCTTTATCGTCCTGTTAATGGTCTGGAGGTTATTATTGCCCCTTCTTTTATCTGTTTGTGCAGCCTGTCTGAGTATGTTAACGCTCTTGGAATCAAAATGTTCTCTCTTGCAGCGCAGGATGTGTCTCCATTCCCGAAAGGCGCATACACAGGAGCTGTGGCGGCAGATATGATAAAAGGAATGGTTGACTACGTAATTATAGGCCATTCGGAACGAAGGCGATATTTTCGTGAAACATCCCAGGATACAGCCAATAAGATGTCAGAAACCGTTGATGCCGGTTTAAAACCCATTGTCTGTATTGACCAGCCCTATGCCATGTCTCAGCTTACTGCGTTAAATGATATTGATTGTGATGAATTGATCATTGCCTATGGCCCGAAAGAGGCTGCAATGGCAAGGATTCCAGAAGAACCTCAGCGAGTTTCAGAGGCTGCACAATTTATTAATCAGGTTCAAGGAAACCGCCCCGTGGTTTACGGCGGGTCTTTAATCATTGAGAATGTGGACGACTATATAGCCCTTCCAGAGCTTTCGGGAGTTTTGGTGGGTCAGTCAAGTCTTGATGCTAAAATCTTTGCGGGAATTTGCAATAAAGTGGGAGATTCTTTGGGGTAGTTTCCTACTTGTGTTTCTTTTTCGGCAGTAATGCGGATGCCACAAACCCAGCAGAATAGATTCCTGCACCCGCAAGTCCTATAATTCCCAGTATGCCGAGTATGCCCTGCTTTTTTGCAAGAGAATCGGCCAGTATCAAGATAGAAGAACCGACGATGAGTGCAGAGATAATCATGGATATTCCCATGACCCTGCTGGAAAGATCTACTTTGTCGGCAAGGTGTTCGATTCGTTTCATCTCAAGGTTTAGAGTCAGGCGGTTATGCCGTACCTGATCCATTATTCTTTGTATGTCCAGCGGCAGGTTCTCCACCAGATCCCCATAATCGTTTATGCTTTTCTGCATGCGATGCTTCAATGCTGTGAATCCGTAACGTTTCGTCACAACTTCTTTAATTTGCGGCTCAACATGGGCAAGCACATTGAATGTTGGATCAAAGTATTCTGCAACGCCTTCAATGGTTGTGAGCGCCTTGGTGAGCAATATTAAATCACTGGGACAGACGATCTGGTACCGCTGCAGCATTGCGAAGAAATCCGAGAGTAGTTTGGTGATATCGAGCTGTTTAAGGTCAGCATCCTGAAATGTTGATGCCATGAGTTGGGCATCTGATCTGAAATCTCTTCTGTCCGTCACCGCAGGATCAACGTCTGTGAGTTCAACAACCACTCGACAAAGTTTATCAATATTTCCCTGACTTATGGCTGCCACAAGATCGATGAGTTGTTCGGCTGTTTTTTTATCAAGACGTCCAGTCATTCCACAATCAATGAAACAGAGCTTCTGTCCGGGGAGAAGAAAGATGTTGCCGGGATGTGGGTCAGCATGGAAAAAACCGTAGCGGAGACACTGTTTAAAAACTGCATCCGTGCCATTGGCCACAATTTTCCTACGTTCTTCCGGTTTTAAACTTTTGGGGTCAACGGATGATAATGGTCGTCCTTTGATCTCTTCCATGGTCAAGACGTTGCGGGTGGAGGCATCCCTGTAGACCTTTGGAAAACTGATGTTAGGATCATCTTCAAAGTAGCGACGAAGTTTATCCGTTGCCTGGGCTTCTTGGAGAAAGTTCATTTCTTTGGTGATTTCCCGTGAAAATTCAGCGGCGACAGCCACCGGGCTATACCCAAGATTTGAAAAATAATCTTCAACGAACTGAGCCAGCCATTCAAGAAGTGCCATGTCATTTTCGATCAGTTTTCTGGTTCCGGGGCGCAGTACTTTTAATACAACGGCGGTATCGTCTGCCAGTCTTGCCTGATGGACCTGGGCCATGGATGCAGCTGCAAGGGGTGTTTCTTCTATGGAGATGAACAGTTGCTGAAGACGACCCGGGAATTCTTGAATGAGAATTTCTTCTATTTCATCAAATGGAACCTGACCGCAGTTATCCTGGAGATGTTTGAATTCCTGAGCCCATTCAGGAGGAATGAGATCTGGACGGGTAGCAAGGATCTGGCCAAGTTTTATATAGGTAGGGCCTAGTTCTTCCAGGACATGGCGCATTCGTGTGGGCCGTGATGAGACGGTATCCACCTGTTCGTTCTCAGGAGTGTCACTGTTTTTCTTGCCACCGCTGAAGGAGTCCAGTCCAAGGTCTTTAATGATTTCTCTAAAGCCGAACTTTGAAAGAACTTTGAGTATGTTTGTGAGTCTTTTAGTGCTTTGAAAAGTCCTTTTGATATTTGTGACTTTCATAATAGCTCTCAAAGAAGATTGTAAGAGGTCTGCTCACTGGCTTTTTATCAGGAAAATATGATGAGTTTACCCCATTGCACCCAAGCGTTTAATTCTTTCTTGCATTGGTGGGTGGGTGGAAAAAAGATTGGCCATTTGTCCTCCGGATAGAGGATTTACTATATACATCTGTGCTGTTGCAGGATTGACATTCATCGGACGTCGTCTGTTGAAGCTCTCCAACTGTTGAAGGGCAGAGGCAAGGGATCGCGGATGGCCACAGATAGCTGCACCCGTCGCATCAGCCTGGTACTCACGGCTTCTGGATATAGCCATTTGAATAAGAGATGCACCCAGTGGCGCAAGAATCATCATGGCAATAGTGCCGATAATTCCACCACCGCCGCCTTCGTCATCATTTGATCTGCCACCACCAAAGATCATTGCCCACTGAGCCATGGATGCCAACATACTGATTGCTCCAGCCATAGTTGCAGCAATGGTGCTGATCAGAATGTCACGATTTTTTATATGTGCAAGTTCGTGGGCTATTACACCTTCGAGTTCATGTGGTTTCAGTATATTCATAAGACCAGTGGTTACGGCCACCGCGGCATGTTCGGGGTTTCTTCCCGTTGCAAAGGCATTGGGCGTGTCCTGGTGCATAATATAAACACTTGGCATGGGAAGGTCTGCACGTCTTGCAAGTTGCGCTACCATTTTGTGAAGTTCCGGTGCTTCTGCAGCCGTGGCGACTCTTGCACCACTCATTTTGAGTACAGCCTTGTCGCTGAACCAGTACGCAAAAAAGTTCATACCAAAGGCCATAACCAAGGCAATGGTCATTCCACTGCTACCGCCAATTGCCTGTCCTGCTACCATGAGAACAGCCGTAAGGGCTGCCATGAGCATGCCCGTTTTAATCATACTTGTCATTGTTTTCTCCAAGGGGTTGTGAATAGTGTTTTTTCCCTTTATGTTGAGGCATACCATAATGATGGTGCGATCTCTGTCAAGAAAATGTCATCTTCTTTAAGGTATTCTTGAGGCTTTGCTGGTTTGCGTTGGTTAGGTTTTGTTAAAATCAAACTCAGGCTGATTTTCGTAAGCGCTTTTTATCAGAGTTTTTAGCTCAGCTTTAATCGAAGATGGGGCAGGGATGGATTCAAGAATTGGCAAAAACTTTTCAACAGATTCTGGTGCACGAAGACGCATTTTGTCTTCCATATTTATGGTTCCGTCACCAACAATGGCACCTGACATGGTGCCAGATGTTCTACTATCACCGTCTAAGCCTCGTAGAAAAAGCATGATGCCACTGATGTCATTTTTTTGATAAAATAATTTGATTTCTTCTTCAATGACGTCCCTGTCTTCAGCCAGCATGGCGATTCGGTTACGGTAGTCCTCCACATGGGCTCGCAGAGTTCTATAT
>DAOWDZ010000210.1 GCA_030638765.1 Desulfocapsa sp. | reverse complement strand
AGCACCGGCTCGTTTGATGGAGAGCAGTGTCTCAGCCATTACTTTGTCACCGTCGATCCATCCTTTCTCTGCTGCGGCTTTGATCATGGCATATTCCCCACTTACATGATAGGCGGCAATGGGAAGATCAAACTCATCCTTTAAACGGCTGATAATGTCAAGATAGGCAACGGCGGGTTTAACCATGAGTATATCTGCACCTTCATCCACGTCGAGTGTGGCCTCACGCAATGCTTCACGCGTATTGGCAGGATCCATCTGATAACTTCTGCGGTCACCAAACTGTGGCGCACAGTCTGCAGCGTCACGAAACGGGCCATAGAATGCGGAGGCATATTTTACAGCATATGACATGATAGGAATCATCTCATAATTGTGTTCATCAAGTGATGCCCTAATTTCGGCAACGCGTCCATCCATCATATCTGAAGGAGCGACCATGTCGGCACCTGCCTGGGCATGTGAAAGAGCTGTTTTGGCAAGAATCTCGAGTGTGGCGTCATTGTCCACGGTATCGCCAATGAGGCATCCGCAATGACCGTGATCGGTGTATTCACAGAGACAGACATCGGTGATAATAGTGAGTTCAGGCGCCTTATTTTTTAATTCTCTGATTCCACGTTGAATAATACCGTCTTTGGCATGGGCGCCACTCCCCATGGCGTCTTTCTTCTCGGGAAGACCAAATAGAATCATGGAGTTTACCCCTAATTCCATGCACTCCTGTGCTTCTCTTTGTAACTGGTCAACGCTTAATCGGAAAACACCCGGCATGGATGAGATTTCTTCACGTTTGTTTTTGCCAGGAGCAATAAAAACAGGATATACAAACTGAGATGGTGAGAGTTGTGTCTCACGGATCAAGGCGCGCATATTTTCATTTTTACGCAGACGGCGGGGACGATATTCAGGGAAGACCATTAGAGAACTCCTAATTTGAAATTTGTAGTGATTTTAGTTTTTTATGGAGATGGCTACGTTCCATACCCACCTGCTCGGCGGTTTGTGAAACGTTGCCATTGTTTTCGTCAAGCTTTTGCTGCAGGTATTCTTTTTCAAAATACTTTTTTGCTTCTTTAAAGTTTGAAACTCCGTAGGGACGCATGCCTTCTGTGCCGTTTGCAGGAGCCGTTATGGCCATTGTGGGATTGAGGAAAAGAGATATGTCTTCATCGGTTATGGTGTCAGCAGGGCACATAATTGCCATGCGTTCAATGAAATTCCTCAGTTCCCGAACATTTCCCGGCCATGAATGTTGCATCATGACTTTAAAGGCACTCTCTGAGAATGTTTTTTGACCAAAGCCTCGACTTACAAGGTTTTGCATGAGATCCGTTACGAGGAGCGGGATATCTGATAAGCGCTCGTGGAGTGAAGGGACAGTAATGGGAACCACGTTGAGCCTCCAGAAAAGATCTGCCCGAAAGTTACCCTGTTCAATTTCTACTTCCAGATTTTTGTTCGTTGCCGCAAGCACCCGCACATTTACAGATATCGTTTTATGGCCACCGACACGTTCAAACTTTTGTTCCTGAAGGATTCTCAGTATTTTTGCCTGCGTTTTTAAACTCATGTCGCCGATTTCATCGAGAAAGAGAATACCGCCATCGGCCTGATCGAATTTACCGCGCTTAGAGGTGTGGGCTCCTGTGAAAGAACCTTTTTCATGTCCAAAAAGTTCAGATTCTATGAGTTCATCAGGGATTGCGGCACAGTTCACTTCAATCATGGGGTGATCAGACATTGCGGAATGACGGTGGATGGATTGAGCAACAAGTTCTTTACCGGTACCATGGTCACCACGGATAAGCACCCAGGCATCGGTTGGGGCAACACGTTTTATCTGTTCACGTAAGTTGTTAATTACAGTTGATTCTCCCGTTATTTTAACCACTTTATCCGTCTGGTCACGGAGAATTTTATTATCTTTTTCCAGTTGAGCAAAACGAAGACCGTTGGTAATTGCCAGGATGATTTTGTCGTAGGAGAGGGGCTTCTCGACAAAGTCAAACGCTCCTTTACGCGTGGCTTGAACCGCTGTCTCGATGGTTCCATGGCCGGAAATCATAATTACGGGGAGTGAATGGATTTCTTTTATTTTTTCAAGAGCGGTTAAGCCATCCATATTATCACCAAGCCAGATATCGAGAAGTACTAGGTCGATGGTATTTTCTTCAAGGATGGCAATTCCCTCTTCGGCAGAAGGTGCTGAAAGAGCAGTAAAGCCTTCGTCCTCAAGGATACCGGAAAGAGTTTCCCGAATGGATGCTTCATCATCTATAATGAGAATTTGTTTAGCCATAACTAAGTCGTACTTGGAGGAGCTTTATTTTTTTAATGGTAACTCAATGGTAAATATAGTGCCGTGGGGAGTGTTGTTCTGCACTCTCACATAGCCGTTGTGATCAGAAATAATGGTTGAAACAATGGCAAGTCCCAGGCCGGTGCCTGTCTTTTTTGTGGAAAAATAGGGTTCAAAAAGCCTGAGCTTATCGTCCTCGGTAATACCTGGACCGGAGTCACAAACCTGTATAAAGATATTCTCCTTGTCGTCACCAAGAAAAAGGAAAGTGTCTATTGTACCGCCCTCTGGTAAAACTGCAACAGCATTGTCAAAGAGGTTAATAAAGCAGCGTTTCATCTGTTCAATGTCAAAATTGAATGTTGGGATGATGTCTTTGCATTTAACAGTAAATGTGATTTCTCCATGAGCCTGTTTGTACAAAAACAGTGTTTCATTTATCATTGCTGTAATATCGGCAGGTGCCAGATTAATCTTTGGCATTCTGGCAAATTGTGAGAATTCACTGACCAGCAGTTTGATCTCATCAACCTGTTTGATAATGGTGTTTGTACATTGACCAAAAATAGAATTATCCTCTTTGAGGATCTCAGGATAGCGCCTGCGTAATCGTTGGGCTGATAATTGTATGGGAGTAAGGGGGTTTTTGATCTCATGGGCAATACGTCTGGCGACCTCACGCCAGGCGGCCATGCGCTGCATTTTCTCAAGTTCTGTCAGGTTGGCAAAGACAAGTACAAATCCCAGGGGCTGTCCCTCTTCGTTTTCAAGACGGGTAAACGTCACAAAGAGGGAAAAATTTTGTTTTAAAACAGAAAGTTTCAGATGTTGTCGAACGGACGATTTTCCTGTGATGGTTATTTCTGTGATAAATTCGTCAATAATTGCAGCATGCTCAGGAGGGAGAACCTGAGTGAAATTACGGCCAAGAAAAAATTCTGCATTGATATTCAAAAGCTTTTCTGCAAAACGGTTTATGGTGGTGATTCCCCCTGTGTCATCCAGTGAAATAACACCGGCTTCGACATTTTGTAGTATGATTTCAGTGTATCGTCTTCTGTCGTCTGACTCCGTCGAACTTTTCTGAAGAGCTTGATGGGCATCAGCAAGCTTTGCGTTACTGGCATTGAGATTCGAGGTCATTGTGTTGAAGGAGTCGACGAGCAGGCCCATCTCATCGTTTGATTCTTTCTCCAGTATGAAATCAAGGTCGCCATCGGCAACACGTCTTGTGGCCATGGCAACCTTATCTAGCGGCCCTGTAATACTTCTTGCGATGTATAAACCAAACCAGATAGCGGAAAAAATGATGAGCAGTGTTACAATGAGAAGGATTATAAGGATCCAGAATTTGAAAGGATCTTTGAGGTAATTCAGTTGCTGATAATCTTCGATTCCTTTGGATATAAAGTGGAGACGATCAAGTTGCTCTTTTTTTATGAGCAGAGTTGTAATAAGAAATATTTCTTCTGAGGGTGCCCTGTGGAGTTGTATGCGATTTACTCTGCGCACAAGATCTCCCACTGCTGATTCCTGCGTTATAATTTCTTTCTGATTATTATTTGATATACGGTCTAATGTTTCAGAGGGAATTGATGGCATTTGCTGGCTGCTGAGAAGAGGCGAGGAAACTGTGAAGATTTTATTGCGTTGATCGCTGATAATAGAAAAACTTAGTGCATTTCTAGTATCATAAGTCCTGTGAATTTGTTCAAGATTGTTTTCTAATGTGTCATTGGAAAGGTACACTTTCTGTTCTACAGTTTTTCCCAGAATATCTACTTCTTCCTTTGTTTCATTGATATATGATTTCGCAAGATCCAGGGAGTTTTTGAGGGAAATCTCTATATTGGTATTAAACCAATAGTCCATACTGGTGGAAACAAATTGAAGAGAAACGAAAAAGAGAAGAATTGTTGGGATAAGTGAGAGCGAAATAAAAGAGATAACCAGTTTACTCTTTAATTTAGATCCGAGTATATTCTGTCTACTTTCAAAAAAAAGCTCTGCAAGGTTGCGCAGAACCAGAAAAAACATAAGAAGAACAAGAATGACATTAATGTTGATAATTCCAAAAATCAGGATATCGCTGGAAACAGGAAACGTCACCTCGGCATTTAGTAAAGATCGTTCAAGCCATATGAACAGTGGGATAAGTCCAAGACAGAGGACTATAACCCATCTGATCAGCAGTTTTTTCTTTTTACGCTGAGCTTTGGTGAGCGGTGGTTTGCTCAGGTGCTGATGCTCAAAATATTCGTCACTGTTTTTAGTCGAATTGTCCACGGCAATTTTACTGGTTAATTAATAGGTGAACTCAATAGTAAACCAGTCTGTTTCAAGATCCCACATGGATATAAAAGGAATAAGGTAATGAATATTCATGGGGAGTGTTTTCTTGAATAGTTCTGCTTTAACACGTAACTGGTAGGCGTTGTCCGGTAATAAATCCTTAAGTTTAACAACTTTGATGCCATTCAGCTCATTCATGATCTTCATAGCATCGGCAAGATTGGCATAAATAAATTTTCTATTCTTCTGCTCTTCTATTTCCAGCTGATAGTTTTCTTTAAGTGAATTGTATTTGAGAGTATGGCTGAACTTCATTGTAATCAATTCTTCATCGAGCCAGCCGTTTTTAGTTTGGAGCAGTTCAACCAGAAATGTAAACTTCATCGGGATACCACTGTGTAACGCCTGTTCCAGTTCCTTGGGATTGTTGTTTGTTAAAACACCAAAGAGTAGTAGGTGACTTTTTGAAGTGGTGACTGTAACGTCTTTAAATTGCACATTTCCGGAAGAGTCGGCCAGTGCGCTGTTCCCTGTGAAAAGTAAAAAAAGCAGGAGAATAGTAATATGAAAAAAATAACGCTGCATATGTATCTGGGCTGATTGTTTTTAGGACCGAAAAAAAGAAAATATCTTTGTATGGTTTCGGCTGATTCCCGGCATTGAATTCCAATGGTCTGCTTAAAGTACTGTCCATTAGAATACTCTGGATTTGATATTTTTGTAACCTAAATCCATTTCACGTTATTTTCTCTTGACAGGGATAGGGGCCGGCACTACCTTGTGCATATGCTCATTAGTGCGATAATATGATTAATCCTGCTATTCATGGAGAATGGTGGAAAAATATAGAAGAATTGAAATTCCTGCCAAGGAGGACAGTATGAACCGTAATGAAGATCTGTATTGTGTAGAGAGTGATAAAAGTGTGACTCAGTTTGTTGCCGATTTTGCTGATGTTGTGAAAAAAAATGCCTTCGTTGTCAATAATTATGACACGATGGATATGAAAAAAACCTTCAGAGAGCATGGTGGAACCGTACCCGATGAATTTGACCTTCATATGATGCAGGTTTGTAAGCCAACCAAGGCCGATGCCAGCTTAACCATGAATCCTGAGCGCGCTATTTTCATGCCTAAATTCGTTATGGT
>DAOWDZ010000140.1 GCA_030638765.1 Desulfocapsa sp. | reverse complement strand
GATTCAATTCAATAATAATCTTATAAAAGACCAGCAGGGAAGAGCTGAATTTCTGTTTTTTACTGGAACGCAGGCTTAACACCTCGTTGGGTTCCCTTCCGTTCTCCGCAGTTACTCTCTTCCTCACAAAAAAGGATTGGTATGTTTTCACGTTTTTCCGTTAAGCAAAAACTGCAGTACGGATTTGGCTTGATCATTCTATTGATTACGCTCTTAAGCTTCATATCCATTTCTTCGTCCCTGCAGACCTCCAGCGGCTTCACCAATTACCGTGAAATGGCAAGAGACTCCAATCTGATGGGACGGGTTCAGGCCAATATGCTGATGGTCCGCATGAATGCCAAGGATTTCTTCATCACCGGCTCCCATAAAGATGTTGTTGAGTTGAATTTTTACTATGAAAAAGTACGAACATTCATCGAGGAGGCTCAAGAAGAGATCACCGATCCTAAGAGAGCCAAAGCCATCGATCAGATTGACATAGAGCTCAAACAGTACAGGACCTATTTCGAGACAGTCGAAAGCTTAATGAACGAAAGAAATGCCCTGGTGGATCAGGCCTTAAATATAGAAGGTAAACGCATAGAACAGCTTCTTACCCGAATCATGGAAGAGGCCTACGAAGATAATATTACACAAAACACCTTTTCAACATCGGCTCAGGTGGCTGGCCTGGCTCTCAGGAATCTTCTTCTGGCAAGACTCTATGTAAATAAATTCCTGAAAACAAACGAATTAAGCGCAGTTTCCCGTGTAACTCAAGAGTTCAATGAAATGTACGGTGATTTCTACAAGATGCAGCATAACATCCAGGACCCAGTTCGCTTACAGCTTTTAAAAGACGCTTTCAGCAAAGCCAAGAATTACGAATCTGCATTCTACAAAGTAAAAGAGATCATCATTAAACGAAACACCATTATTGCCAACCTGAATATTCTCGGCCCCGAAATCGCCACGTTAACTGAAGACATTAAACTGGAGATCAAAGCGGTTCAGGACAATATGGGTCCAAAACTCGTTATTCAAAATAAAAAAAGCATCATAATAAACATCTCTATTGCCCTTATAACCATTATCGTCGCCTTTTTTATTGCCACTTCTCTGCATCGAACAATCATCAACCCCCTTGAGCAACTCAAAAAAGGCACAATGTCCTTTTGGAATTTTATTAACAACAAACAAGACTCCATCGACTCCATTCAAATCAACAGTAACGATGAATTTGCTGAAATAGCCGAGACATTAAATAAAAACACACAAATCATTCAGAAGACGTTGGAATGCTCCCGAAACAGCGGTGATGCCCCATGAACAACAACAGCAAGACACGTCAAAGCAACTGGCTTTTTCTACTCATTGCCATCCTTTGCAGCCTCATTGTTACCTCCAGCATATATGTTATGCAATCAAACGACAATAAAACTGAGGAAATTCTACTGGCCACTGATATTGAACGCCTTACCTATGAGATCATTCTCAGTGAAAAAAATACCCTGATCCACATCAATAACCTGACCAAGGTGAATGAACTGCATGCCAGGGCAAATACAAACGTAAAAAACATTACCAAGCTCCTTGATTACATCGATAAAAATTTCCAGGGAAATATCAGGGAAAAATCAAAGATCGCCAGACAGGCAACCCTCCAGTATAAAGCCCTCTATGACAGTGCCGTACTTACCATCAAAGAGCTTCAGGAAATCAAACATACCCTGGAGGAACAGGGCTCAATCGCCATCACTGAAGTAAGTGAATATGTGCAAGACCGACTTGCAGCACACAAAACAAATAAAAATTTCAAAATACTACAAAAACTGAATACATCCATGCGGATTTGGGAGTATGCAGTTGCGATCAGGCTGAATCAGAAAGAGTATATCCAAACCCATAAAGAAACCACCATTCACACCATTAAAATAAACTTCGACTTCATGCAAAAAGATATGGAAATCTTGCAGAATCTTGCAGAAACAGAATTTGAATTACTTAAAACCAAACGTTGTATGGAAGCTGTACTACTTTATCAACAATCTTCCAATCAATGGCTTGCAATGAATCAGCATCTCGATGTACTGCTCCTTGAGATGGAAGGACTCTTTGAAACGGTTACCAAACAGGCGAAAAATGCCTCGGAAGAATCCACCCAATTAATGCACGAGCAGCATCGCATTATGCTCACTGTTATACTGGCAATACTCTGTTT
>DAOWDZ010000197.1 GCA_030638765.1 Desulfocapsa sp. | reverse complement strand
TTGATAAGTTCTGCCTGGTAAGGCTTCAACTCTTCAGAATTGTAATATTTAAGAAGGGTGGCCTCAATGATTTCTTCTTTGTGTGTATCCTTTAAGATAGAAAGAATTTTCCGACTTTTCTCACTTGGAGCTTGCGTTTTGAAATCTTTGTCGAGTTTACGAACGACTTTACGGATGGTTGCTGTACTGCCCTGTGGCTCGTATCCAAGCTTTTTCTTTTTTTTTGGTGGGGTCATGAGTGTAGTTACCTCAGAAAAATTTCACGTATGATAAATATGTTATCAGTAAGATCACTTAACATCAACTATTAATTGAGTTTTCTTCCTAAAGTATACATGTCTTGATAGATGGCAGGGAGTTTGTGTTTTTGAAGTGCTTCATTGGTTTCGAAGATCGGCCATGGAATTCTGTAAAATCGAACTTCTATACAACCTTTTCTGATTATTAATATTGCACAGGATGCTTCTGGATTTGAGTCGAACATTCGGCCAACACTCCCAGGATTGACAAAGTGAGTATGGTTAATTTTTTTATAAAATGGTGTATGGGAATGGCCAAAAACTATTATGTTGTCTGGACAGAAATGAGCAAGTTCCTTAAAGCGATTTACATCTGTGTCTGGAAAAAGAAATTCATCGGGATGTTCAGGGCTTCCATGGAAGATACCGATACTTTGATCAGCTATGTTCAGTTGAATTGTCTTTTTGAGAGAGAGGATATGTTTTTTTGATGATGGAGTGAGCTGTGCGGCAGTCCAGTCATACATGAGCCTTTTTTCTTTTTTAGAGGGCTTTTTAAATGTTTTTCCCTTGATGAGTTTGATGATTTTTCTATCAGTATTACCAACTATGGAATAGACCTTATTGGTTTTAAGCCAGGTCAATGTTTCATTGGGGAAGGGACCATAAACCAACGAATCTCCACAGTTGAAGATTGCTTCAAAGGTTACTCCTGAAAAATATTGTATAACAGCCTGAAGAGCAGGGTAATTTGCGTGAATATCTGAGATGAGAAGAATTTTCATGAAAGATGATTTATAAAAGTGGGCCAACTATAAGAGAGGCATTCTCATAGAATTTTTGCATCCTGGAACGCCTCGTAAAAGTTTCAATTGTAAGGGTTTTTGACTGTTTTTCATAGCACGCCTGAACAGCGCGCAGATCCATAGTGAATTTCTGGTTGTAGATAAAAAGTGTTGTTTCAAAATTCAGCCAAAAACTCCGCATGTCGAGATTTACCGAGCCAAACAAGGAAAACTCGTCATCAACTGTAATGGTTTTTGAATGAAGGAGACCTCCACGAAAAAGTTGAATGCTAACGCCACTGTTAAGCATATCTTCATAACGCGCCCAGCTTGCATAATGGGCGAGCTTAGAGTCTGATTTTTCCGGGACTATTATGCGGACATCTACTCCACGCTGAGCTGCTGATTGCAAGGCTGTGAGGATGGAATCATCCGGTATGAAATATGGTGTGGTGAGGGTTATGTTTTTTCGTGAAGCATAAATTGTGGTGAGAAGCAAACTATGTATCGCATCAGGTGAAAAACCGGGACCAGATGGCACAAGCTGTACAGGAACCTCTCCTTTTACTGGTTGATGGATAATATCTGCAATTTCCCGAATGAGTTGTATGTCCTGATTAAGTGATCTGGATTGTATATTCTCATGGTCAGTTTCCAGAAACCAGTCACTGATAAATGTCCCGGCAATGGCTTCAACAACAGGCCCTTGAATACGAACCATGATATCAACCCATTGCCCAACCCCAGAATCTCGCTTGAAAAACCGTGGATCCACCATGTTTTGACTGCCTGTGTAAGCAATTTTACCGTCGATGACTACGATTTTGCGGTGGTTTCTGATGTCAATTCTTACGAAAAGGGCTTTGATAAAGCCGGCTGGGAGTTCTTCTTCCACTTTTACACCGGCATTCAACAATTCCTTCAGTGTACTGCTTTTAAAAAAATCTTTGGAGCCGATACTGTCAATGAGAACCCTGCATGTAACATTACGTCTGGCGGCACGTATTAGTGCTGCAGCAACCTCGTCAGCAGCACCGCCTGTCTGCCAGATATAGAACTGCAGATGACAGGTTGATGTGGCATCGTCAATATCTTTGATGATGGCGCGCATTATGCGTTCAGGCTCTTCAATGAGTTCAAGGAGATTTCCATCCATGGCAGGGATTCCGATTAATTTATCTGCCTGATGATGGATGGGTTTCAACTCGGGGGGAAGGTCTTCCCAGTTAACGGGAGCTATGTTCTGCAGGGAATAAAGCCATTTGCGGTAATGGCCGAGAGCTCTTTGGGCACGGTTTGCTCTGGTTTCTCCGATTCTGTTTTCCCCGAAGAGAAGATAAACGATGGCACCAAGAAAAGGTATGAGCAGAATAACAAAAAGCCAGGCAAGTGTAACACCATGCTGACGTTTGCGCATGATTACCCTGATTGACAGAATGAGGCGCAAGAGTAAATCAACGATGGGGATCAGAATCGTAAAAATGTGAACACTCCAATGGAGACTGTCTGTATTCATAATGTCAGAGCTGACCTTTGTAGAATAAATAGTATATGTCTTGTCCAATGAATTGATATTATATCTACTCTGCTGTAGTAAAAATGTAAAATAGCTTATTTTTCACTGGCATTATCTTTACTGTGAATGGTAGTGTGTTTTTCCTAAATGTTTTATCTTATGAGGAAATAATACAATGAAAATTAAGGGCTTCTCAATGTCTGCTGTTGCCGCAGGCATTCGCTATAAAGATCGCTTGGATCTTGGTCTTATTTATAGTGATGTTCCTGCTGTAACTGCCGGAGTCTTCACTAAAAATCAGGTTAAAGCGGCTCCTGTTACGATTGATCTGGATCGTCTTAAGGCAGGTCGTGCACAGGCAATCCTTGTGAATAGTGGTATCGCCAACGCCTGTACCGGTAAGAAGGGCATGGAAGATGCCCTTGTCTCAAGCAAACTACTTTCAGCACGCCTGAAGATTGAAGATACGATGGTTCTTCTTTCGTCCACAGGAGTAATTGGTGAACAGCTCAACATCGGTGCTTTTCGTGGTTCCATGGATAAGCTTGTTGCCGGCCTTGGAGCAGGTAACTTCGATGATGTGGCCGATGCTATAATGACCACCGATACTGTTCCCAAGACCGTAGAAAAATCTGTTAAGATTGGAAAACATGTAGTCAAATTCATGGGCATGGCCAAAGGCGCAGGGATGATAATGCCCAACATGGCCACCATGCTCTCCTTTGTTATCACAGATGCTCAGATCAGTTTTCCTGAATTACAGGATTCTTTAAAACAGGCAACAAATAAAACGTTTAACCGTATCACCATCGATGGCGACACCAGTACTAATGACATGGTGCTTGTTATGGCCAATGGCACTGCTTCAAATGCCTGGATTGATGAAGATAATCCCATTGACAAACAAATGTTTCAGGATACTCTTGAAGAAGTATTAAAAGACCTTGCCCTGCAGATTGTAAACGATGGTGAAGGCGCAAATAAATGCATTACTATCAGGGTCTGCGGAGCACGCAGTGAAGAGGATGCAGAACAGATGGCACGTACGGTGGCTAATTCTCCTCTGGTAAAAACTGCCTTTTTTGGTGAAGATGCAAATTGGGGAAGAATCTTTGCTGCCATGGGACGCTCCGGTGTACGTTTTGACCGTGACAGTGTCGATATTGCCATCGGTAATATCGTGTTAGTCACTAATGGACTTGCCGTTGGCCCTAAGGCTGAAGAAGCTGCAACAGAACTATTAAAACACAAACAGATCGCCGTGCGCATAGACCTGAAGGATGGAATAGGCTGTGAGGAAATATATACCTGTGATTTTTCGCTCGATTATGTGAAAATCAACGCTGACTATCGATCTTAACACGGATCATTATTAGAGGTATGAACAGTGAATAGTATTGCTTTATACTCAAGTAAAGGTGGCGTCGGGAAAACTGCTGCTTCTGTTAATCTATCCTATGCCAGTTCTTTCAGAGGAAAGAGAACATTACTTTGTGATATGGATCCCCAGGGAGCCGCCAGCTATTATTTTCGTGTTTCAATCAAGGGTAAATTTAATAAAAAGCAATTTCTTAAGGGAAAACTCAAAAAGTTTATCTGGCAGACAGGATATCCTAATCTTGATCTTTTACCAGCTCATTTCTCTTTCAGGAACCTTGATCTTGCACTCGATATGGATGCGACGGATCAACTGAAAGAAATATTTTCTACTCTTGCCGATGACTATGATGTTCTGATTATCGATTGTCCTCCCAATATGACACTGTTATCTGAAAATATCATTATGGCCTCGGATCAGGTTGTCATGCCGGTAATTCCCACAACCCTCTCCATCAGGGCACTTGCTCAGCTGATAAAATTGTTTGATAAGATTGGAGCTGATCGAAAAAGATTGCGGGCATTTTTCTCCATGGTGGAACGGCGCAAAAATATGCATTTGGATACAATTAGAACCTATAGAAAAAAGAAAATATTCCTCAAATCCCTTATTCCATATCTTGCTGATGTGGAAAAAATGGGAATTACCTGCGAGCCTGTGGCTATTTCAAAGCCTGGATCGCCAGCCGCCATAGCCTACGACAGGTTATGGATGGAGATATGGAAACGAAGGGTTCATGAGTAAAGTTTTCTGCAAGTATCCATGAAGCAGGACTCTCTTTCCCCTGCTTTAGTCGGACTGCTCTTTATTACCGTTCTTTTCTTTCTGAACTTTACCAGCCGTGTTATTTTTGCCCCCCTGCTGCCTCTTATTGAACAGGAAATGGGTATTGATCACGTCCAGTCAGGATCGTTTTTTCTCTTTATATCTGCTGGTTATTTTGTCTCAATTTTTTCATCCGGATTTATTTCTGCAAAAATTAATCATAAGAAAACCATAGTTCTCTCAAGTTTAACATTGGGATGTGCCCTTTTTATGCTTGTAGGCTGCTCTACCTTGTGGATGCTTCAGGCCGGTCTTCTGGTTTTAGGTCTTGGCGCCGGGCTCTACTTTCCTTCAGGGCTTGCTACAATTAGTCATCTTGTCCCAGCAGCGTATCTTTCGAGAGGAATGGCCATTCATGAACTTGCACCTAACCTGGGTTTTGTTGCAGCCCCGTTTCTTTGCGATTTGTTTCTTGAATATATCCCATGGCGCCAGGGACTGGCAGGCTTTGGGGTGCTGATTATTGTCCTTGGTGTGCTGTATGGATTAAGCTCTCATGGAAGTCATGAAAAGGGCAGGGCTCCTGATTTGCTGGCAGCGGTTATATTTTTTAAAATGCCTGTTTTCTGGGGCATGGTTATCCTGTTCTCACTGGCTATTTGTTCAACACTTGGAATTTATGCCATGGCACCGTTATTTCTTGTTAATGATCATGGTATGGATCCCGGCAATGCAAATCGTCTGCTTGCTATTTCACGAATTGCCTCTATACCAATGCCCCTTGCAGGAGGCTGGTTGAGTGACAGATTTGGAAGGCGTTTGGTTATGAATACTGTTTTATTGATAACCGGTCTGTTAACAGTGGCGATGGCCTTGGTGGGGCAAGGTTTTTGGCTGATTGTACTTGTGGTGGCTCAGCCACTGTTTGCTGTCTGTTTTTATCCAGCAGGTTTTGCAATACTTTCAAAACTTGGTGCCTTGGAATACGGGAACCTCGCCGTTTCTTTCTGCCTGCCACTTGCCTTTCTTATCGGTGGAGGTTTAATGCCAACTTTCATCGGCTGGATAGGTGATATCTATTCAATATCAACAGGGATTTTGATTGTTGGTGTTTTTATGATAATTGCTGGAGCGTTTTCTCTATTTACTGCTATGATCAATTCAAAGAAAATGATAGTTTAGTAAAATTGCCCTGAGGGTGCTTTGAAAACCTGGGTATATCATATGAATTTCACAATAAATTAGTATATTATGGCCGGACGCCCAAGTTGTATAAAATGTGTCTCTTATTTCGTGACTCACGACCCGACAAATCCATATGGATGCAGATTTCTTGGGTTTAAGTCTAAGCAAAATCCGGCAGCATTGGTTTTTTCGTCCTCAGGCATAGAGTGTCAATTTTTTAAAATTAAGAAAAAATTTGAAAATAACAGGTCTGGTTCCTCTGGTTCCAGAGGTGGTTTAGTTGCATGATTAATGGAGTCTATCTATGAAATTGTCAGAATTTGGTGAGCAGTTTACCAGTGGTGCCGGAATATTAAGTTTGATGGAAGACCTTGGGAATGCCCTTTCTACCGGTGGTGATGATCTCATCATGATGGGTGGAGGAAATCCAGGTCATATACCGGGATTTCAGGATATTATTCAGAAGCGTTTGCAGTTTCTGGCGTCGGACAGAGAGTCATTCCAAAAGCTCATAGGCGTCTATGATCCCCCTCAGGGAGAGAAGGGTTTTGTCGATGTTCTTGCAAGTCTTCTTAGTCGTGAATATGGCTGGGAAGTCGGACCTGAAAATATTGCGCTCACCAATGGAAGTCAGGCCGGATTTTTCCTCCTGTTTAATATGTTTGCCGGACAGTATTCTGATGGGACTGCAAAAAAAATTCGATTACCACTTGCTCCTGAGTATATCGGATATGCCGATCTTGGAATAAAGGATGATTTTTTTATCTCAACAAAGCCACGGATAGAATTACTCGACGGTAATCTCTTTAAATACCATGTGGACTTTGACAATCTCTCCATTGGAGAGGAGACCGGAGCCATTTGTGTTTCTCGTCCAACCAATCCGACAGGTAATGTACTCACCGATGATGAGATTGCAAAACTTGATATTCTGGCGCGTGAAAATGATATTCCTCTTATTCTTGATAATGCCTATGGAGT
>DAOWDZ010000150.1 GCA_030638765.1 Desulfocapsa sp. | reverse complement strand
GGTGAGGAAGATACTGTTCATAGCCTGCAAGCCCTAACCTAACAAACAGTTCGGTGGCTCGCAGAGTGGCTTTTTGCAGATCCTCTCCGCCTGTTTTTGCTGGCAGCAGGCTATTTTCAAGCAGTGAAAACCATGGCAGCAGAAGGTCTTTCTGGTGCATGTAAGCCGCAAGATCTCCCAGGTGTGAAACCTCTTTTCCCTGCCAGTTAATCTGCCCTGCATCGGCTGAGGTTACTCCGGTAAGAACATCAAAAAAGGTGCTCTTACCACACCCGGAAGGACCAATTAGCACAGCAAAGCGGTTCCGGGCAACAGAAATATCAAATCCTGAAAAAACGGATTGCTGATCAAAAACCTTTGTTAATCCAGAAACAGAAAGCATCAACCACACGCAAATAAGGGGATATAAAAAAGAGAAAGACATGCCGGATCCGGCACAGGGGGAATATATTACTTCACCGCGACTTTCCCTACGACTCAATTACAAGTATCAGGTTCCAGGAGTTTATTCTCAGCTGGCTACACCAGCACCCCCAAGTCTACACTCTGTTACAGGCTATCGAAGAAACAGCCTGTAACAGATGTATTTCAATAATTATAAGTACTTTTATTTAGCAAAAGGAAGAGAGGAGTGGTGAAGATTAATCTTCAATTTACCGTCCGCACCCTTAACATATCCAAAGGTATACTCAACTTTAGCTTCGGTTCCGTCAGGCTGTGTAAAGAAATAGTTCCCCATGGCAACAGCATAATCGCCATGCAGATACGTACCCATATTTTCAAAACGGACATTCGTCCAGGGATTAATAGCAAAACCATGATCTTCTGGGTATTTATCATTGCCAGCAACAAAATAGGATAGTGCACTTTCTCTATCTGGTCTGAACTGTACATCCGCTGCCTTTGTTGGCTTAAAAAGAACATCACCAGCTTCAAAATTATAAAGAGTATCGAGATGACTTTCAGCTGCTGCCACAAAATCACCCTTGTCGGTAAATGCTTTTCCGATTGCAACAATCCCGTCACCCCAGACCTGTTGCGCCTGAGCCACTTCTTCCGCTGTGATTACATCCGCCATTGTATTTCTCCTTCAGTAAGATAATAAAACGATATACATAAAATATAGAAACTAACCTTTGAGTCCGAAAAAACTACTCCACATAAAGAGGATTTGCAAGAAGAGCTCCTCCTTCACAACCGATTTATACAACCAAAATTTAGACAGTTATAAACTCATTCAAGTCCGAATCCAGAATATTTTTCAGTTCAGCAAAGTTATCCTCTGCTGTTTCTGTGAACAAAAAACCAAAAACAGGATAGCTTTTATAATCGATCTTCCTCAGTTCCAGAACGTTTTCAAAGCCAGCCAACAACTTCTCATAATCAAAGGACTGAATTTCACTACCATCAACTCCAGTGGAATTATCCAGTACAATAAGACTAAAAATCTTCCCTTCCTTCCCCTGCAACAACTCCGACCAATCAGGTTTCTGCTGGTGATGATAGTAGAGATAGGGGTTCAGACCATAGGCATGAAATGTTGCATCAGCCGTTGTACACCAGCCGCCAAAACGCATGGGATTCACTTCAATGGGTAAAAGTGTTCCATCCGTTTCACGCCTTAGTTCAATATGTACAGGGAAATTTTTCACACCGGACAGCAGACCAATCTTTCTTACAAACTCTGTAAATTCCGGAAGATTCTGTTCTACAATTTCCTTTGATGTGGTGTACACCCGATCACTCACATCGTCTTCAGACGCAAAGGTATGACGGAAAATACTCAAGACAACCGGCTCACCGGATTTATCGTAGTAGGCATCAACGGCAAATTCCTCTCCATTAATACACTGTTCAATGATAAATGAACTGGTATCCATCACCTCTTCCGGATACAAACCTTTCACCTCATCAATTTCTGCGTGGATTAAATCAACGGTTTTGCTCCATTCGTCCCTGCTTGCAACTTTATATACACCCATACTGAAAAATCCGATGCTTGGCTTAATGATAAATGGAAGCGGAATATCGTCATCCCACTGAAAACCCCTTAAATCGTCAAGACGAACTTCTTTAAAATAAAAATCGGGGAAAATAGATTTCGTCATTTCCCTAAATTTGAATTTATTTTTAAACAACTCTATTTTCAGAGGAAGATCGCTGAATGGGAGATTGGCCGCCAGCCATCCGATTGCATTCTCTGAGGTCGTATATATCACAGGATTTTCCTGATCCCTGGCCATGGCAATCGCCTGCTCTTCACTGATGACTTTTGTACCATCATAAAGGCCAAGTTGTTTTGCTTCTACTGTTTCAACAACTGGAATTTCGTTATCCAGAACCGTCTTTTTTAAAAACTCTGAAATATAAGGTTTATCTACAAAAAACATCTTCACTATCCATGGTTAAATTTTCATAAGATCTGCTATCGCACCTTACCTTGTGCCACATTAAAGATACGAAAGATACCGTTCAATGTCAAACCTGTTCAAGCCAACACCTGACATGACAGTACCGCCATCGACAATCTTGTCGAACAAAACAGCACTTGTCGAATAATTCAACCATGCGGCGAACGAAAAATAATATGTTTATCATATGAAAACCAAAGACTTAACGAGAAATAACTCATGTGGCACATTTATTGAAATAGCTCTCCATGAAACCAAGCATTCATATAAAAAATTCAACCACTCGGGAATGAAGATATCATGAAACTGAACAGACAATTACTGAGCGCTACAGGAATGGTACTTGCCATTGGAATATTTATAACACCCGTAAATGCAGATGCCCGAGGCAGGGGCATGGGCAATGGACAAGGACAACAGCAAGGCAACCTGTCCACCCTTGTTGCTAATCTTCCCGTACAGGATATCAGCACTGAAGAAGAATCCGGACTCATGAAAATGCGTGAGGAAGAAAAGCTGGCTCGGGATGTCTATCAGGTACTTTTTGATAAATGGGAACATCAAACCTTCTCAAATATTGCAAGAAGCGAACAGCAGCATATGGATGCCATTCATGCATTACTGAAGAAATACAGTCTCAAAGATCCGATAGTTGACCAGACCGTTGGCAATTTCACTGACCCTGAATTGCAGGAACTCTACCATTCCCTCGTTGCACAGGGAGAAAAGTCACTTGTTGAAGCCCTGAAAGTAGGAGCAACAATTGAAGATCTTGACATCAAAGATCTCAATGATTTTCTTGAGCAAACGGATAACACAGACATAAAAATGGTTTATCAGAATCTGGTAAAAGGTTCCCGCAATCACATGAGAGCCTTTACGTCCCAACTCTCACACCATGGTATCATCTACGAAGCACAATACCTGACAAGCGCAGAGATCAATGCAATCATCACCTC
>DAOWDZ010000258.1 GCA_030638765.1 Desulfocapsa sp. | reverse complement strand
TGAATATCCTATATTACTCACCGTTGTTAAAGATATTAATGATCCTCGTGTCCCATCGCTTAAAGGAAAGATGAAGGCTAAAAAGGCAGAGATTCAAGTGTTGTCTGCTGCTGATGTCGGTGCTGATCCGGCAAAAATCGGCCTGGCAGGATCACCAACTCAAGTAGTTGATGTGTTTCCGCCACCACCCCGTGGAGAAAGAGCTCTTTTGACCGGCTCCATTGATGAACAGATAGAACAGTTAGTTGAAAAACTTGCTGTCTATCTATAGAGATCGGAGAAGAGAGCCATGCTAATAGTAGATATAGATGAATGCACCGGTTGCGGAGCCTGTGAAGACAGTTGTGCATTTGCAGCCATTGAGGTTATTGACGGAATTGCTGTTGTTGGTGATGCATGCACGCTTTGCGGGGCTTGTGTAGACAATTGTGAATTTGATGCTTTAACCATTGAGGACGCTGAAAAAAGTGTAAAAGCTGATCTTGATAGCTGGAGTGGTGTTTGGATTTACTGTGAATTCAGAGGTGAAAATCTTGCAGCTGTTGCTCTTGAACTTCTTGGTGTGGGCCGAAAACTCGCCGATGCCAGAGGGGTGAAACTTTCTGCAGTTTTGATAGGTTCGGATACTGGTAATGCTGCTGAGACCTTGATTGCTCATGGCGCCGATGTTGTTCATCGTGCTGATAACCAGGCATTACAGTATTTTACAGATGAAACCTATGGGGCCATACTCACCGATTTAATTCGACAGCATCAACCAGAGGTAGTCCTTGCTGGTGCAACAGCCATTGGTCGTTCTTTTATTCCCGGTGTTGCCAATATCCTTGGTGCAGGTCTAACAGCGGATTGTACTCAGCTTGAAATTCGTCTTGAAGATGGCGCCTTATTACAGACGCGACCGGCCTTTGGTGGAAATATCATGGCTACCATCGAGTGTCCTCATTCCAGGCCTCAGATGTCCACGGTACGTCCCAATGTGATGAAACAACTAGAATATGATTCAAGTCGGACTGGTGAGATCGTAGATATTACGCTGGATCCTGCCATGCTTGAATCCAAAGTGAAAGTTTTAGAATCAGTCATTTCTGAACAGGATAATGTAAACATTCAGGAAGCCGATATTTTAGTTGGTGGTGGGCGTGGCCTTGACAATGAGAAAGGATTTGCTCTTATACGGGAGCTTGCAGAATCTCTTAATGGTTCAGTGTCGGCCAGTCGTGCAGTTGTAGATGCCGGTTGGATCGGGTATCCTCATCAAGTCGGTCAGACTGGTAAAACAGTTGCTCCCAAGTTGTATATTGCCTGTGGTATTTCAGGGGCCATACAACATGTAGCAGGGATGCAGTCATCTGAAACAATTGTTGCCATAAATCGTGATAAAAATGCTCCTATCTTTGATGTAGCTGATTTTGGAATAGTTGGCGACCTTTTTGAGGTATTACCTAAACTTATCAGTAAAATAGAAGGAAATCGAAAAGCATGAGTCTGACAGGTAAAAATGCACTGGTAACAGGTGGAAGCAGAGGAATTGGTCGTGCAATATGTATTCGCTTGGCAGCCATGGGCGCACATGTTTTTATAAATTACGTGTCTAATCCTGATGCTGCAAGTGAAACCCAGAAGATTATCACCGATGCCGGTGGTACTGCTGATATTCTGGCATTCAATGTTGCTGATGCAGCTCAGGTACAGGATACGATAAAACAATTAATAAAAGATGCCGGTGCACTCGATATCCTTGGGAACAATGCAGGAATCACTCGTGATGGTTTGATGGCAAGGATGAAAGAAGAGGATTGGGATGCAGTGCTGGATACTAATCTGAAAGGATCCTTTATCTGTTCAAAGGCCGCAGCTAGATCCATGATGAAAAAGAGATGGGGACGTATTGTTAATATCTCCTCGGTGATAGGTTTTGCAGGGAACGCAGGTCAGGTTAACTATGCATCGGCAAAAGCCGGGATGCAGGGTTTAACAAAGTCCATGGCACGTGAGTTTGCAACGCGGAATATTACAGTTAATGCGGTTGCTCCGGGGTATATTGTCACTGATATGACACGTGATCTTCCTGAGGAAATTCAGGAAAAAATCAAAGCTGAAATACCTCTAGCCAGTTTGGGAAGCCCCGAAGATGTGGCTGGTGCTGTTGCCTATCTTGTAAGTGATGACGGTGCCTATATTACTGGAAATACCATCCATGTGAACGGCGGAATGTATATGTGATTTACAGTTTTGCCTGAGTTTGTTATTAAGTAGTACGTATAAATGAATACCTGAAAACGTGGTATTTATTAAATGAATAGATAAAAACATAGAGGAGTTAAAAAATGGCGATTGAACAACAGATGGTTGATATTATCGTTGAGCAGTTAAGTGTTGATAACGATAAAGTAGTTCCAGGTGCATCCTTTGTTGATGATCTTGGTGCTGATTCTCTCGATCTTGTTGAGCTTATCATGGCAATGGAAGAAGAATTTGATGTGGAGATTCCTGATGAGGAAGCAGAGAAAATCGCGACCGTTCAGAATGCCATCGACTTTGTAAACAACTTGAAATAAATTTTTAACTGAAGCAAATTTTGTTTCAGAATTATCAAAAGGGATATAATGGCAAAGCGTAGAGTTGTGGTTACTGGTATTGGCTTGGTGACACCATTGGGAACGGGAAAGGATAAAACCTGGAACAAAATTCTTAATGGTGAAAGTGGTGTCGGCCCGGTTACACGTTTTGATGCATCTGGATTTGCTTCTCAAATCGCTGCTGAAGTCACCGATTTTGACGCTTTAGACCATTTTGATAAGAAAAGTGCGAAGCATTTGGATCTTTTTGTGCAATACGGCATCGTTGCTGCGCGTTCCGCTGTTGAAGACAGTGGATTGAACATAACAGATAGTAATTGTAACAGAGTTGGTGTCATTACCGGATGTGGCATGGGTGGTTTAGGGACTATTGAGAAAAATCACACTGTTTATATTGATCGAGGTCCCAGGAGAGTATCACCATTTTTTATTCCCATGGCTATCCCTAATATGGCTTCTGGGCACATTTCCATGCAGATCAACGCCAAGGGTCCTAATCTATCCTTATCCACAGCCTGCGCCGCAGGAACTCATGCAGTAGGAGAAGCCTATAAATCCATTCTTTATGGAAGTACGGATGTAGTTATTACTGGTGGAACTGAATCTGTGATATGTCCTCTTGGACTTGGTGGCTTTGCCTCTATGAAAGCTCTTTCCACTCGAAATGATGATCCAACCAGGGCGTCACGACCCTTTGAGCAAGATAGAGACGGTTTTATTATTGCTGAAGGTGCTGGAATGTTAGTCCTTGAAGAACTTGATCATGCACTTGAAAGAGGTGCTGTTATCTATGCTGAAATGGCTGGATCTGGTGCGTCAAGTGATGCATATCATATTGCTGCGCCGCCTGAGGATGGTAATGGTGCTGTGCGATGCATGGAAATGGCACTTCAGGATGCAGGTTTGCAGCCGTCTGATATCGATTATATTAATGCGCATGGCACGTCCACACCATTAAATGATCGTTGTGAGACGGCTGCTATTAAAACAGTCTTTGGAGAACATGCAACTAAACTTGCAATTAGTTCAACAAAATCCATGACTGGTCATGCACTGGGGGCTGCTGGTGGTTTAGAGGCAGCATTTTTAGCACTGAGTATCAAGGATCAGATTGCACCTCCTACTATCAATCTTGTGACCCCTAGTTTGGAATGTGACTTAGACTATGTTCCGCATGAGGCAAGGAAAATCGAGATAAAAGCTGCAATATCCAACTCCTTTGGTTTCGGTGGGACAAATGGTGTTGTTGTTATGAAACGTTTCGAATCATAATTGAAAGGAAGAGGATAATGTGAAGGTAGCAATAGGTTCAGATCATGGCGGATTTTCTCTTAAAGAAGTTATTGTTCCATTTCTAAAGGAACTCGGGCATGAAGTCATTGATGTTGGTTGTTACGATGAACAGTCTGTAGATTATCCTGGATTTGCTGATAAAGTATGTGAAAATGTAGCATCCAGTGATGCTGATCTCGGTATCCTTATCTGTGGCACTGGTATTGGTATGTCCATGGCTGCCAATAAACATAAAGGGATCAGGGCAGCTTTGTGTAGTGA
The DNA here is from genome assembly GCA_030638765.1 of Desulfocapsa sp. The sequence goes on along the minus strand of DAOWDZ010000258.1, from coordinate 20,677 downwards.
ACAGTATACTGCATGTATGAGTCGAGAACATAATAATGCCAACGTGCTTTGTATGGGAGAACGAGTTACCGGACCAGGAGTAGCGATGGAGATCGTTCGTACATGGCTGGACACACCTTTTGGAGGTGGAAGGCATCTACGCAGGATTGAGTTATTCAGTTAAAAAGATGTTGTCATAATTTCTAGTGAAAGCCGGCTTACCATTTAGGTTCTGCCGGTTTTTTTTGTCTGTTTAGTTCATGCCTGACCTAACCGCCATATTATGAATATTGAGAGAGAATGTTTATGTCAGTTTTACAAAATACAGATCCGGCAATATATAAATGTATAAATCAGGAATATGATCGTCAGGACAGTCAACTGGAATTGATTGCATCTGAGAATATAGTCTCAGCTGCTGTTCTTGAGGCTCAGGGATCTATATTTACAAATAAATATGCTGAAGGCTATCCACAGAAACGATATTATGGTGGATGTGATTATGCAGATGAAGTTGAGACCTTAGCTATAAACAGGGCCATGGAGATATTTGGAGCTGAGTACGCAAATGTACAACCACATTCAGGGTCTCAGGCCAACATGGCGGTCTATTTTGCGACCCTTAAACCTGGAGATAAAGTTTTGGGGATGGATCTTGCTCATGGAGGCCATTTAACCCACGGCAGCAGGGTTAATTTTTCCGGGCAGCTCTATAATTTTATTTCCTACGGTGTTGAAAGAGATACTGAACAGATCAATATGGAAGAAGTCGAGCGTATTGCTTTTGAAAATCGACCTAAAATGATTGTTGCTGGTGCTTCTGCTTACTCAAGATTTATTGATTTTGAAGGTTTTCGTAAAATTGCAGATCAAATTGGTGCATTGTTCATGGTTGATATGGCACATATTGCAGGACTTGTTGCGGCTGGCGTTCATCCTTCTCCTATCCCCCATGCTGACTTTGTTACCACTACAACCCATAAAACGATGAGAGGGCCTCGGGGCGGAATGATACTTGCCAAGAGTAAATACTCAAAAGATATTAATTCCAAAATATTCCCGGGTATCCAGGGGGGACCACTTGTACACGTGATTTCCGCGAAAGCCGTGGCCTTTAAAGAGGCGATGAGTGAATCTTTTGAAAAATATCAGGAGCAGGTGGTTGCCAATGCTGCAGCACTAGGTGAAAGTCTTGTTAAAAAAGGGTTCAGACTTGTTTCAGGTGGCACTGACAATCATCTTATTTTATTAGATCTGTCCAGTAAGGATATAACAGGTAAAGAGGCTGAAGAACTTCTTGAAAAAGCAGGATTGACTACTAATAAAAATGCCATCCCTTTTGATCAGCAGCCAAGATTTGTTACATCCGGAATTCGAGTAGGTACAGCCGCAGTAACAACGAGAGGTTTAAAACTTAAAGAGATGGAACTAATTGCAGGTTGGATTGAACAAGTTCTTACTGAACGAAGTGAAGAGTCAATGGCCTCAGTTCGTGAAGAAGTTCGTACATTATGTGAATCTTATCCTCTTTCCAATGTCTTTTAAAAAGTTCTGATCAGGAGTTTCCATGAAGTGTCCCTATTGCAGCCATCTTGACAATAAAGTAATTGACTCCCGACTTAATAAAGAGTGTACCATCACGAGACGCCGTCGTTCCTGTCTTTCATGTGAGCAGAGGTTTACAACCTATGAACGCCTGGAGGTCATGTTGCCAACGCTTGTTAAAAAAGATGGTAGGCGAGAGGTCTGGGATCGACAGAAGATGGTAGTCGGTCTTGAAAAAGCATGTGAAAAGCGGCCCGTGAGCTGTGACGATATAGATGCATTTGTAGATGATATAGAAAGTAAGTTACAGGATTTTCCTTCAAAGGAAGTTCCCTCTGAGGTCATTGGTGAATGGGTGATGGAACAATTACCTGCTCTTGACGAAGTGGCCTACGTCCGTTTCGCGTCGGTTTACCGTCAATTTAAAGATGTTAATGAGTTTATGGATGAACTTAAAGGGCTACTCGATTCTCGAGGTGAACCCATTTCTGATATTGACCACTGAGAAACAATTTTTGAAGAATGATATACACTTTATGCGCCTTGCATTGCGTGAGGCTAAAAAAGGAATTGGTAGAACTTCACCTAATCCTTGTGTCGGGGCTGTTATAGTTCAGGATACTAATACGATTGTATCTCGAGGGTACCATAAGAAAGCAGGCACGCCTCATGCTGAGGTTAATGCGCTGAGAAAAATTGGTGGAAAAGCTGTTGGGGCCACCATTTATGTCACGCTTGAACCTTGTAATCATACCGGGAAAACACCACCTTGTAGTCACGCCATTGTGGATGCCGGCATTAAGAGGGTCGTCATTGGCATGGAAGATCCAAATCCTCTGGTGAGTGGTAGCGGGATTGCATATTTGAGACAGAATGGTGTTGAGGTTATCAGCGGTGTACTTGAAGAACAATGCCGGGAAATTAATCGACCCTTTATTAAACATATTACAACCGGTAAACCTTTTGTTGTTATGAAGGCAGGCATGAGCCTTGATGGAAGGTTGAGTTATCAGGATGGTAAGCCTGGAAAAATGACAGGTAAAAAGAGCAGTCGGGCAGTACATGGTCTCAGGAATAGGCTTGATGCTATCCTTGTCGGGATTAGCACGGTGATTGCAGATAATCCGTCCCTGACAACTCGTCTTGGTAAACGTGGCAGAGACCCTCTACGGGTTGTTCTAGATAGTAATCTAAATATTCCTCTCCAATCAAAAGTATTAAATCGGGATTCCTCTGCTTCAACTTCAACGCTGCTTTTTTGCTCCAAGTTTGCCGATAAAGAGAAAATCGAAATTCTGGAAGGAATAGATGGTGTTCGAGTTCATGCTGTAGATTATAGAAAAAATAGTAAAAGATTGGATCTTACCCAGATTCTTGAATATCTGGGTAAAGAAGGAATTTGTTCGGTACTGGTAGAGGGTGGAGCAAAAATTCATGGCAGTTTTCTTAAACAATCTTTAGTGGACAGGGTAATGATTTTTACCGCGCCATTATTTGGTGGCTCTTCGGGAACACCGTTGTTAAAAGGGTTTTCAGTGGTTGATAATGGACATGCACCGAAGCTACATAACGTAAAATATAGGCGATATGGTGATGATATGCTTATCCAGGGGGATGTTGTCTAGCTTTTTGCAAGAGCTTCTATTTGTGGCAACAGTGACTGGATTTTGGAAATGTTTTTAAATCGTATAGTGACAAAAGCCTCGTCAGTTTCAAATGATTGACCATGACTAACAGTACATGAACTTGGTAGACGCATTTTCTTGATTGTTTCCTTAAATTCTTTTTCGGCCGCTTCGCTCTGAGGGAAAAGTAATTTTTGCATGGTAGCTAACAGAACGGTTACTTTCTGTGGCGTATTCATTTCAGAATGGGTAAGGATTTCCCTGAGATTGCTTTTAACAAAAAGTTCAGTAATTGAGATATCTTCTCTGAAGGCCAGGTCTTTACTGAGAGAAAGTAATCTTTTTTGTTTTCCTCCTCCTAGTTTCAAATCCATGAAAAGAGTATGAAGTGCCAGCCTGTCTTTTTGTGTTAAGTTGAGTAATTCATAGGCAGTTTTCTTGTCAATTTCTCCATTATGAACACTTATTTGAATTTCCGGCTCTAGTTTCAAAAGGCGTTGGAACTTTTTAATTGTGTGTGGTTGAGGTTTTTCGCAAAGAGTTGGGAGGAATGATTCGGTAGTTCTTTTGATATCAATATGTTTTAAACATTTTTCAATGAAAAATGCTTTTTCCATAGGTGTTAACATGCCTGAAAGTAATTTTTCTTCAATAATATGTGATAAAATTTGTTCTGGAGGTGTGTCCTCAGCAATCACACGACAAGGAAGCGCGTGGTCATGCGGGTAGAGAGTTTTAAAGGCATGAATCCTGGATTTTCCACTGATGAGACGGAAGGTATCTAAATGTTTTTGAACTACCGGAGGTTGTAATATACCAACCTTCTCAATAGAGTTTATCAGCGATAAAGAGAGCTTTGAGTCAAGAAACGGATGGATATTCCATTCATCAGTTAGGTGAATGTTTGTCAAATCTATGTTTTCAAAAGATGGAAATGAAGGCATAAGAATAAAAAGTGTGAAGGGGAGTAAGTGGAATAAAAAAAACCTGTATTGCTAATCATCATATGAAAACAATACAGGTTTACAAAAACAATAATGTGGAAAAAATTACTACTGAAATAATTAAGCTTGGTTGATCTTTTCCCTGAGAATACCTGAAGGTTTGAACGTAACCACTCTTCTGGCATCTAAAGTGAGCTCATTGCCGGTTTGGGGGTTACGACCTCTTCTGGATTTTTTATCTTTAACATTGAATTTGCCAAAACCACTGAGGAGAAGATCGGCGCCACTAATGAGTGATGTTTTAGAGATACGCAAGAAAGCTTCCACTGAGTCTGTCGCTTGTGCTTTTGTTAAAGAACCGTGTGATTTGTATACTTGCTGAACAAGATCAGCTTTTGTGAGAGTCATATTTGAGTCCTCCTCATAAGTTTAGATATTAAAATACGCTTACTATGTAATGATATGCGTCAGAAAGATAATGTCAATAGTTTGTAATTATTTTTTTATACCACACTTGCAATTGAAAATATGGGAAGATACATAGCAACAACCAGGCCACCAATCATACCCCCGAGAATAACCATCATAAAGGGCTCAATCATTGCAGTGAGATTCTCTACGGCCTGATCAACTTCCTCGTCATAAAAATCTGCTATTTTAGCAAGCATTGTGTCGAGAGCACCAACGGACTCACCAACATTAATCATCTGAACAACCATGTTTGGAAACACACCGCTTTCTTCCAATGGTTCAGAGATGGGACGACCTTCGGCGATACTTTCTGCAACCCGAAATATAGCACCTTCAATTACTTTGTTTCCGGCAGTTTTTGCAACAACTTCTAAGGCTTCCAGAATTGGAACACCACTTTGTAGCATGGTGCTAAGTGTACGGGTAAATTTAGAAACGGCAACCTTTCTGGTAAGGGGGCCCGCAACTGGTGCACGTAATAACATAGCATCCATTTTAAGCCGACCTTTTTTAGTAGAGTATATTTTTTTTATGATATAAATAAAAGCAAAAACTCCCATACCAATCCACATGAAGTTTTTTTGGAATATATTCGACATATTTACCACTATTTGGGTAGGCATGGGGAGTGCAGAATCAAAAGTAGCAAACATTTCCTCAAAAACAGGGATGACAAAAACAAGGATAACTACAAGGATTAGTGCAGCAATTGCTAGACAAATAGCCGGATATGTCATGGCCCCTTTGATTTTTTTCTTTAAGGCCATGGATTTTTCCATGAACGTCGCAAGCCGACTTAGAATGGTATCGAGGATACCGCCTGTTTCACCAGCTTCGATCATGTTTGAGAAGAGTTCGTCGAAAACCTTGGGGTGTTTTCTCATGGCATCGGCGAATGTGGTACCAGTCTCGACATCAGATTTAACTGCAATTAGAACTTTTTTGAATGTTGAGTTGTCCTGTTGCTTTGCCAGAATTTCAAGTCCTTGAACCAGAGGGAGTCCCGCATCAATCATAGTGGAGAGTTGTCTTGTGAAAATAACAATATCCTTCCCAGTAACTTTAGGTTGAAAAAAAGCGATATTTTCCAAAAGATCTTTCGGCTTCTCTTTAATGACGGGGTCTTTCATGCGAAGACGTTTGACATGAGCTAATGCCGCAGCCTGGTCTGGAGCCTCAATTTTACCCTTTTGTTTGACACCACTTGAATTGACTCCTTTCCAAATATAAATTGGCATTATTTTTCTCCTGGGTGATGCTATTATTTACAAATCATACTGAGTATCAGTTGAGGTTAGGCAGATACCATTTGTTAATAATTTAAGAGGTGACCCTTGTAGGCTTTAAGTTTATACTAAGTATATTAAATATAGAGTGATTTTACAACAACTCAACAAATTTTATTCTATATCATGCAGGTTATGATTACAAGCCAGAGAGGTTATATTTAATCATTATCATTTGTAATCTTGTAAGTTTATATTGATTTTGTGAACCTTTAACAAGCAGCCTTAGTGTGATGTTTGTTTTTCTACTATGTGAGATGAATTGTTCTTGTTTTAAGTTGTCTCGTTTGTTATTATAATAGATTCGTGGAAAAATATAGAGAGAGGCAACGATGCCTGCTCTTTTATTATATTTAAAAGATATTATCGACTTTGAGGAGAATGGTATGCCGAATCAAGCTGCTATGAGTTACAGTGAAAGAAGCTTTCAACCTGTCGTTGAAAAATGTGAAGGGTGTGAGAGAATTGTTGAAGAATCCGGTGCTAAATACTGCCAGTCATACTTACAACCTGGTTCAAAATGGCGTCTCGGTATTTGTAACTTCGCTACCCATGCAAAGCCTGAAATCAAGGTGATCAAAGTTAGAATCAATCCTTTGAAAGCTGCCAAGCGAGCATCTGCAAATAAAGTTTGATAGATATCTAGTTGATTTGTTAATCAGGCACTACCCCCCGATCGGGGGAGTGCCTTTTTTTTATTATAGGTAAACGGGATCAGTTTGTTACGACGGATTATTGAGTAACAAGACGTTGGCCAAATATTGCAGTTCCTATTCGAATGATTGTTGCCCCTTCCTCGATGGCAATTTTGAAATCCTGTGACATTCCCATTGACAGTTCAACGTGGCTATTATCTGCAAAAAGTTCTTGTCGAGACAGTTCAATGCTCAGGTTATAGAGATTTCTGAAATGAATTCTGGTTTCTTCACCAATGGTTGTAAATGGTGGTATGGTCATGAGACCCATTGGTTTGATATAAGGAAGTTTTGATATTTCTTTAAGAAGTTCCTCTGTCTTCTCTGGAGGTACCCCTGATTTTTTAGGATCCTTCCCAATATTCACCTGAATTAACACTTCCAGTTTTCGTCCAAGTTTTTCCAGGTGTTTATTCAGGACTTTTGCCAGTTTATATCTATCCACTGTTTCCACCATGTCAAAAATTTCAGCGGCTTGTTTTGCTTTGTTGGTTTGAAGGTGGCCAATAAAATGGAATTTTACCAATTCGGCCAGCTGCTTTTTTTTTTCTACAGCCTCCTGAAGGTAATTCTCACCAAATTGAACATGACCTGTTGCCATGGCTTCTTGAATACTCTCTATGGAATGACGTTTGGATACCGCTATCAGTTTAATGGAAGATGCATCTCTGTCGCAGCTATTTGCTGTTTGTGTGATTGATTCTTGGATGTTTTTAAGGTTATTGGCAATAGTCATATTGTTTTAATCTGTAATTGTATAGTTGAAAAGTTTCTCAACGTTTTTTGTGGTTTTCTTGGCAACCGTTTCTATGCTAATTCCCTTCAGTCTGGCAACTTTTTCGGCTGTGTAGAGAAGATAAGCGGGCTCATTACGTTTACCTCTCCATGGTACAGGGGTAAGAAAGGGACCATCAGTTTCAAGAATGATATGATCTAATGGGATTTTTTCGACGACCTCCTGCAAGGGGAGAGCATTTTTGAATGTAACAACACCTGGAATTGATATCAAAAACCCAAGACTTATAACTTTTTCTGCTAAAGCGATATCGCCAGAAAAGCAATGCATTACGCCGCGATTTGGGAAAGGCCCTGTTTCTTGCAATATCTCCAATGTGTCTTCATGGGCATCTCTGTCATGGATAATAACAGGCAGTTCAAGTTCCTGCGCACTTTGGAGTTGTTTTCGAAAACTCCTTTTCTGAAGACCAGATTCAGAGTATTGCTTAGCATAATCAAGCCCTATTTCTCCATACGCAACGACATGTTCTCTATTGGTCAGTGCAAGTTCTTTAAGACGTGAAAAAGTTGCATCATCTGCCTGCTCCACGTCGTGAGGGTGTACTCCGACGGTGGCTTTTATGAAAGGGTATGTTTTAGCCAGATGAATCGCAGCTTTTGAGCTTGTTTCGTCAATTCCAATTGTTATGATGGATTTGACCCCATGGGCCAATGCCCTTTCAATGATTTTGTCGAGATCTTCCTCGTAATTATTCATGTCAAGGTGACAGTGACTGTCAATCAGTGGACTGTTGCCCTTGATAGACGGTATGGGAGGTTTTGTCTTTTTCATAGTATTACCAGTTAGTTTTCTAGCAGATTCAACCTGCTCCTGCAATATCCAAATGTATGTTATATTGCATATGAAGTGTATTGTTTTAAATTGTACTGTTTAATCTCTCCTGTACAAAAATAAAGAGGAATTTTTAATGGAAAATAATCAACAACAAAAAAAATGCAATGCACAAGCTCGAGGGTTAGAAAAAGCTGATTGTGTGCTTAAAAATTGTCGTATTGTCAATGTCTTCTGTGGTGAAATTATAACTGCTGATCTTGCAATCTGTGGTGATACTATAGCTGGCGTTGGAGAATATTCAGGGATTATAGAAAGAGATTGTAAGGGTTCTTTTGTCAGCCCTGGCTTTATTGAAGGACATATCCATATAGAAAGTTACATGTTAAGTCCCAGGCAATTTGTTCAGACTGTACTCCCTCATGGTACAACATCTGTGATTTGTGATCCTCATGAAATTGCCAATGTTGCTGGTATTGACGGTATTAAATATCTGCTTGAAGAAAGTGAGAATCTTCCCTGTGAAATTTTTGTAATGGCTCCCTCCTGTGTCCCTGCTACGCATCTTGAAAATTCAGGAGCAATTCTTTGTGCCAGTGATGTTGATGAATTGTTACAGTTTGAAAAAGTTATTGGCGTTGCTGAAATGATGAACTATCCAGGGGTACTGTTTCAGGATGATGAGGTGTTGGCAAAAATAAAAGCAGGAAGAAAAATGAATCTTCCTGTTGATGGACATGCACCAGGGTTGACTGGAAAGGATCTGCAGGCCTATGTGGGAAATGGAATACTATCTGACCATGAGTGTTCCACCGCTGCTGAGGCGTATGAAAAACTTTCAGCAGGAATGTATTTATTTGTTCGGGAAGGGTCCACCGCCAAAAATCTTGAGGCTCTTCTTCCTGCTGTGACTGAAAGAAACAGCAATCGATGCCTGCTTGTGACTGATGATTGTCACGCCGATGAATTGCTCAATGAAGGGCATATGGATCGTATTCTAAGAAAATCCATTGCATTAGGTCTGGATCCTATTACTGCTATTCAAATGGTGACTATTAATGCTGCAAATTATTTTAGTTTAAGTGGACGCGGTGCTATAGCTCCAGGATATAGGGCTGATCTGGTTTTGTTTGATGATTTGCAGGATATTCAAGTGAAAACTGTCTATTCTGGAGGGGTGAAAGTTGCTGATAAAATTATTTCAACGTTACCTATATCAAAAACGATCTCCAATCGCTATCCTGCAGTTTTCGATTCTGTTCATGTGGATTTAGATAGTCTGTCATTCAAAATGATACCAAAGTCCAAGGTAGCCAGAGTTATCCGTGTTAAAAAGGATCAGTTGATTACGGATTCTATTGAGCTTAATATTTCTGTTCAAAATGGCATTGCCATTACAAATATTGAAGAGGACATTTTGAAATTAGCCGTTGTAGAACGTCATCATGCAACTGGAAACATAGGCCTAGGCTTTGTACAGGGGATAGGTTTAAAGAAGGGAGCATTGGCATCCACCGTGGGACATGATTCTCATAATATTACTGTCATTGGAACAAATGATGAAGATATGGAACTGGCCGTACGGACAATAGTACACCAGGGTGGCGGTATTGCTGTGGTCAGTGAAGGGGAGGTGGTTGCAAAGCTTATTCTTGATATTGCCGGTTTGATGTCAACTGCTGACGCGTCTGTTGTTGCTCAAGAGTTTGCAAAGGTATTGCGTGCTGCAAAGCAACAGGGGGTACAGGTTGAAGATCCATTTATGATAATGAGTTTTCTTGCGTTACCCGTTATCCCTCATTTGAAAATGACTGACCTGGGCCTTGTTGATGTGGATGCTTTTTGTCATACAGATCTTTGGGTTTGCTGAAAGGGAAATGATGCGTTAGGGAGATTGTTAAATTACTGTATTAGTGGATTTTGAATCATAAGAAGGAAATACAAAATAGTATAAGTATGGTTTTTCAGGAAAAATAAAAAAACACCTTCATATCAAATTAAAACTATCGTATACTGACTAAGATTACAGTTTGTTTAGGAATTATTTTATTTAGCATGGACAATCCCTATCCTGAATTAAAAAAGAAAATAAAAAATTTGGATGCTGATTTATGGGCTGTGCGCTGAAATAAAAGCCTGGGAGTCAAAGATAGTGACTCATAATTAAGGAAAGAGGTATTTTGCATGAACTATGGAATAGTCAGTCAGGAGCAACTGGAGCAGATTGATGTGATTCTAGCTGGTAAGCTCATTAAGCTTGGTGTCGACTGCGTCATTATAATTGACATGGCAGGAAATATTATTACTGCTAAAGATAATGGTGAGAGTAAGTATGATGTCTATTCCTTTGCAGCATTGGCTGCAGGGAATTTTGCAACGGTGGATGCCATGGCCAAATTAGTAGGAGAAGCCGAGTTTTCACTTCTTTTTCATAAAGGCCAGGAGTCAAATATCCATTTTAGTAAAATTGATGATGAATTATTGCTTATCTCAATGTTTGGTAAAGATATATCCCTCGGATTCTTGAGATTAAGTGTGGTTGAAGCTATTGAACAGATCCGCAAGGTATGGGAAGGCAGTAACGATTGATTTGATGTTTAGATTATGTTTTACAAATTACATTTATTTTCGGGGGTAGGTTCTTGAGTTTTATTAACTTAAAAGACAAGGTTGTTCAGGTTAAGATCGTTTATTATGGGCCTGGCAGATGTGGCAAAACAACAAACCTTGAATATGTGAATGAAAAGTTTCGTGATCAGATTCAATCAGAGATGGTGAGTTTGAAAACACATGGCGATCGAACCTTATTTTTTGATTTTCTCCCTTTTGATATGGGGAAAATTAAAGGATATGATATTAAAATTCAATTGTATACCGTTCCTGGCCAGGTAAAATATAATGCTACTCGTAAGCTTGTTTTAAAAGGTGTGGATGGCGTTGTTTTTGTGGCCGATGCCATGGAAAAACAACGTGAAAAAAATATTCGTTCCTTGAATCAACTTCATGAAAACCTTCAAGATTATAAAGAATCAATATTTAAAATTCCACTGGTTATTCAATATAACAAAGTTGATTTGAAGAATCATGGAGTACCCATATTGCCTACGAAAGTTTTACGTAAAGATTTGAATAGTCGCCTGAAAGTGCCTGATTTTGAAGCAAGTGCTATTACAGGATACAATGTTGCAGCAACCTTGAAAAAAATCATTTCATCAACGGTTGTTTCCATCCAGAAAAAATTACTTTAGGGGATAAGCGGTGACTCTACAGAGCGGGAACCCATTTGATGAAGACCTGACTGCCGACATGGATGATAATGAATCTTTTTCTTTAGAATCAGTAGATTTGTTTGAATTTCAAGGCGAAGAAGACTCTCCCATTGCCAGACTAAAAACAATTATTCTTTCCATTGATTGGGAAATTACTGATGATATTCTTTGTCAACTTGAGGATGAGCTTGTCGATCTTAGTGATATCTGGGCTGATGATAAAATTAAACAAATTTATATTCAGGGCCTACGTAAAATTGGAAAGTATATTTATAGAGAAAAAGCGAATGCCCATCCAGATTCTATAAAACTTCTTATTACATTTTTTCATAATCTTGAAAAAATTTCTTCTTCTGAGGAAGCAATGAGTGAAGAAGAACAAAAAAAGCTTCTTTTGCAAGATGTTAAGAAGTTTGATCGATTAAAATCCCATATAACTCCTTCTGATGCAACTTCAGAATCTTCTGTACCCATTAAGGATGCTCAAGTTTTAGATACAGAAGAAGATGCTTTGCAACTCGGAAATCTGAAAGCGCAGATTCATGGTATTGACAGGGAAATAAGTGATTCTCAACTTCAAAGTGTGAGTGATGAAGTTCAACATCTCGAAACCGTTTTTAGCAAAAGTAAGGCGAAACTGATTCTTCTTCAGGGGATTAGTGCATTAGTTTCTTATATTAATAAAAAAGGAAATAACTCAAACAGTAAATCTTTCAAGCTCTTACATTCATTTTATAGTGTGTTGGAAAAAAATTGTTCCTCCAAATTGCCGACTGCTGAAAAGAATAGTCTCCTTCTTGAGGAAGTGGCAAAATTTAAAGATTTTAAGGTTGAAATTGCCCAAGAATCTATGGAGTCAGTTGTTCAGTCTGGAGCAATTCCGTCTTCAAAACCGAGTGCTCCTGCACAAGTTTCCTCTCCGGATGCTACCGGAAGTGCCCTTCCTGTTGATCCTGAAAAAAGTGAGAAACAGGTAGAAGCTGATGTTGAATCAAGGTTGGATTCAGTTTTTGGTGATAGTGTTGGCGATCAATCGGAAGAAGCTACTAACCAAGACATGGCCCTTGAAGGCGTTGATGTCGAAACTGAAGCTGATGATGATTCTGATGAAGATGCATTACCCTATGAAGATGGTGGTGTAGCACCAGCTTTAGCAGAAGTTGATGAAGAAAGTAGTTTCAGTGTTGAAAAATTAGCTGGGGATCTTGCAGAATTTGCTCAATTTGATGAACCTGAAGAAGAAACGTTACAATCTTCAGATTCTCTTTACGATGAAGATGTTACAGCCAATGTAGACGATGACTTTGAAGATAATCTGCTCTTTGATGATGTTGCACCTGCTTTGTCTGAAGAATCAGAAAATGATAATCCGGACCCTGAAGATTCTCATGATGAATTATCGGTGCAAGAGGGTGAGCAATCAGGTACTGAAGATTTAGATAATAAATTGGATGCATTTTTTGATGATGAAGTTCAAATATCATCCAATGAATGGGACACTGAAAACCCAACTTCAAGCAATGATGACCCCGTATTTGCCAATGATACAGATTCATCCTCCCCTGTTCCAGGGGTGGATGTTGAAACTGAAGCGGATGACGATTCTGATGAAGATGCATTACTTTTTAAAGATGGTGAATTAGCTCCAGCTCTCACTGAAGGTTCAGATAGTGAGGAAATTGTTGAAGTTATACAGCAAGATGATGAAATTGAGGCAGATTCCATTTTAGCAGAGAAGAATATTGACTCATTACTTACTAATGACGACACTGTCATTGCGTCATCTGATGAGTTTAATGAAAATGAACAAGAGACCGATGAAGAACCTTTCCTCTCTGCGGATTTATTTCCAGAGGACTCACAGGATGATATTGAGGTAGGTTTAAGTGATGATTCTGTTCAAAGTCCTGCTGATGTGGTGCTTGAAAAATCCATTGAAGAAAATCTGTCTTTCTTTGATGATGATGTTGATGCCCCTCCTGTAGTTGATGACGAAGAAGAAAATGACGACTCTGAGATAGCACTATCCTTCCTTGATGATGACTCTCCTGCACCTGCACTTGATGATATCGCCGAAAGTGCAATTCAAAATGAGATAAATGAGGAAGATATAACAGATGTTGCTCTATCTTTTCTTGATGATGAAGTGTCTTCATCAAAACTTGAAGGCTTTGATGAAAGAATCATAGAAGAGGGTGAAGCAGAAGCAGTAGAAGAAGAGGAAACTGGTGATGTTGATATCTCAGCATTCGACGAGACAGTGGTCGTTCCTGAAAGGGATGATACTGAAAAAGCCATAACTGAAGTAAATGCAAACGATGAATCAGTTGAAACGCAACTATCATTCCTTGACGAAAACTCAGCTGAGCCCAAATTAGATACAGGCACAGAAGAATTTCTTTCTGATGGCATAGACATTTCTGAAGAGATCGAGGGTGAAAGCACATTGTCTTTTGATACGGATGATGTACTTACTGCAGATATAGTTGGTGAACCAGATCCAATTTCAGAAGATACTACCGATGGTGAAGATTTACTAGCATTCATAGATGATGATTCGGAAACAGACAATAAGCGAATAGCCGATGGAAGCGTTGATACTCTGAAAGAGGAAACGAGTGATGAAATAGAGTTTACTGTGCCACAAGAAGTTTCGGTAGCTTCTGCAACTGCTTTGGCTGCCGCTTCAGTTGTTAGTAAAGTGAAAGACTCATTACCACCTGTTACCGATGAAGTTGTTGAATCCTCTGTGTCTAGTAAGGAAGAAACCACAGTAATTGAAGAACCTATACCTCAAAAAGAAGAAATTGTTTTTGAGGCCGTCGCAGATGATGTTAAGATTGACGTACTTCCCGGTGAAAAATTCGCAGACTCAGAAGATATTGATCAACCACAACTTGATGAAATAGTAGACATCTCTGAAGAAAAGGAATTGACTGACAAGCCTTTTATACAAATTAAGGGGCTTGCTGGACTCGTTGATTCATTTAATGAAAGTCCAACAGAAGATAAGCTGAAGAATGTGTTGGCTGAATTAAATCATTCTCGAAATAAGGCTTCTGCTACTTCCACGGATAAAATATTTCTCCAGTTACTTTCGACCATTTGTCAAAATGTGCAGGAAAATCCTGCTGAGGCAGGTGATCCCCGATTAAATTTGATGGGAGAGGTGATGTCGGGTATCAGGTTGAATATATTATCTGACATGGCTATGAGTAAGGTTCAGGACAAGTTGTTGTTTTGTGTCAGTCAGGTATTGTTGTTGAAAAACAGTAACAATAATAACCTGTCACAGAGAGTTGAAAATAAGGAAACTGTTAGTGTGAAGAGTCGTACAGAAGGCATTGCTGAAGTATCTGAAGAACAGCTGAAATCTATTGTTCATGAAGAGTTAGCTAATCTAAAGTCAACTTTTCTTGAAGAAATTTCAACGATTCGTGAGGGATTTGTTGAAAAGTAGAGTGTTGAAAAACAGTAATATTTAAAAGATCTGCTCCAATGGAGCAGGTCTTTTTTTTGCTTTTGTTTATCTGTTCAGGGCAATCATACTTGCTATTGCATATATAAAGAGCCAGGCGAGAATGAAGATTAGGGTTGTACGGAACCCTCTGTGTTTCTTGTGTAATAAGGCTATAGCGATTAAAAGAGTTACTGGAAAAAATACACCGGCGAGCAGAGGAGGGAAGTATCGTAGAAGCTCCTGAAGTCCAAGAAAGAACCACGGGCCATTGATATGAATAGTACCAAGCTGATCCGGTTCAAATGGTGCTGCAATAAATATTGAAAAGAAAAAGATAGCAATAGACAACAGGATGTGACGATTAAAATTCACACTATATTTCTTGACATGACTCCATGTTAACCATCCCCAGAAAACCCAAAAACCAGCTATATGATTCAGGTAAATACGTTTCATGCCATTATCTGATATGGAAAAAAACAGGTCATTAATAGTTGAGCCAATATAGGGTATGTCTAATAGAATAGCTTCAGCGATCATTCCCGCAGAAAATCCTGTGGAGTCTCCACGAAGTACATAACCGGTAAAAAGAATCAAGAGTGCAACAGGCAGAGAAGCGGTAAGTTTTATCCATTGTTTTGTTGAGTAACTTTGGGCTTGTTGAAAAATACCTATGAGATGACAGATGCAGAAGAGAAAAAAGAGTTGGCTGCTGTAGAAATGTAATGATCGGAAATAAGCGCCAAACGGTACTAACATATCAATGGTGGAAATTGAATAGAGAGGGGTTGCTGGATCATACTGGAGTCCAATCACCACACCAGATAGAATGGAGATGTAGAGGGCTAGGAGTGAATATTCTCCCCAACGTAATTCGGAAAATATCCTGAGAATTCGCCTTCCTATCACTTTTTAAACCTGTCAGATAGTGACAATATAGCCACCATCATCTTTCAGCTTTTCAACGTTATATCGGGGGAGATTTCTTTTTGCTGGTCCATGAAGAACCACACCTTCCATGGAAAATCTGCTCTGGTGGCATGGACATTCTAGAATAGAATCTTTTTCATAAAAGTTAATAGTACATCCCAGATGAGTACACCTTCTGGATAACGCCCATGCATCAATTCCATTATCGAAAAGGATAAAATCAGTTTCGAGGTGAAATCCTCCAGGTGGAATTGCTTTGGAGATTTCAATAACTCGAGGTTTGCGTGGAATTGAATAGCCGAGAAATCGAAAAACCGGGTACAGCAATGCAAAGCTTGCGAAAAAAAGAAGAAATCGACGTTTTGTATAGGAATGTGTTTTTAAGTCAGGTGATGACATAGGATGCTTAGCCCAAAAAAACGTTTATTGTTTCGGAAAGGCATCAAGTAGGCTTTGGTTGACATGTTCCGGCACAAGCTCGCAAACATCACCACCATGTCTGGCAGCATCTTTTATGATAGAGGAGCTGATATATATCCATCTGAAGCCGGGCATGAGAAATACGGTGTCCACATCTCGTTCAAGTTTCCGATTCATAAGTGCCAGCTGGAACTCATAATCAAAGTCTGATACCGCCCTGAGCCCACGAATAATTGCATTGGCACCCTTATCAGATGCATACTTAACAAGTAAGCCTGATACAGCATCAACTTCAATTCGTGAGTAGTCTTGCGGGAAACATCTTTTAGCCATTTCGACTCTCTGTTCAAGTGAAAAAAGAGGTGTTTTCCCCGGGTTGATGGCGATGGCAATAATAACCTTATCGAAGAGATTGAGAGCTCTGTCGATGATGTCAAGGTGACCCATGGTGATGGGATCAAATGTGCCAGGATAGATGGCGAGACTTTTACGATTATGATCTGAGCGTGTGGGTATCATCATTCATCTTCCGGGGTAGCTGTGGAGGGTGACAGTGATCGAATCTTATAAAACCAGAAACCGGTATCACCGTATCGTCTCTGGTCGGTAAGTGCAAGCTTTCCGATTGAGTCTGGCAATGTTTGTCCACTGCATTCTTCGGCAATAATCCATGTTTGTGAATTCATGAGATCACTTTTCTCAAGGAGCTCAAGGGTTTGTTGAGCAAGTCCTTTTTCATAGGGTGGATCAAGGAAAATAAGATCAAACGAAATGGACTGAAGAGCATCATGATCATGTAAATTGAGGCCTCGAGTGAGGTCATGTCTGATAATAATCGTTTTGGCATTCTCTGTGTATTGCAGGGAAGGAAAACAAAGATTACAGTTTTTTTGGATGAGTTCAAGGGCTTTGTGATGTTTATCAATAAACATGACCTGGTTGGCACCTCGGCTCAAGGATTCCAGCCCTAAAGCACCCGTCCCTGCATAAAGGTCAAGAACTTGGGCACCGATAATTTTATGACCGATTATACTAAAAAGGGCTTCTCGGGCACGATCAGTGGTTGGCCGGATAAGGTCAGAATTATCCGGGGTAAAAAGTTTTCTCCCTCGGGCATGTCCACTAATGATCCGCAATTATTTATATTCTGAAATAAATGTTTCGGCTATCTGAACGGCATTTAAAGCGGCGCCTTTCAAGATATTGTCAGAAACGACCCATAGGTTAATCCCGTTATCTATGGATTCATCCTCACGAATTCGGCCAACAAGTGTTTCGAAATTTCCTGCACAGTTAGTGGCTAATGGATATTCAAGGTTTTCCGGGTCATCGACAAGCGTAACGCCAGGAGCACTGGCAAGAAGGGCTCTCACTTCAGCAGCAGTGATTTTTGTTTGAGTTTCGATATTCACTGATTCTGAGTGGCCGTAATAGACAGGTACACGGACAGCAGTGGCAGTGATTCCTATGGAATCGTCTTCAAATATTTTTCTCGTCTCATTAACCATCTTCATCTCTTCTTTGGTATACCCATTTTCAAGAAAAGAATCGATATGGGGAAGACAATTAAATGCAATCTGGTGAGGATATACAGAAGTTGATAATTCCTTGCCTTCGGCATAGGCCTTGACCTGAGCGTCAAGTTCCTCAATGGCTTTTGCTCCAGTTCCAGAAACAGCCTGATATGTAGAAATAACAAGTCGTTTAATACCAACTTTGTCTAGGATGGGTTTTAAAGCCACGAGCATTTGGATGGTTGAGCAATTAGGATTAGCAATAATACCGTGTTTTTTATGTTCAGCAATGGCATGGGGGTTAACCTCTGGAATAACAAGAGGTATTTCTGGATCCATACGATAGGCACTGGAATTGTCTATAACAACAGCACCTGCAGCGGCTGCGGAAGGTGCAAAATCAAGGGATCTGGTGGCACCTGCGGAAAAAAGTGCGATATCTATATCCTTAAAGGAGTCTTTGCTGAGTAATTGTACTTCAAGTTCTGTACCTCTGAAGGTGATTTTCTTTCCAACAGAGCGCTCTGATGCTAGTAATCGCAATTCGTTAATGGGGAAGTCACGTCTTTCGAGTACATCAAGCATGGCTCCACCAACTGCTCCAGTGGCTCCTGCGATTGCAACATTATATTTTTGTGGATTTTCGCTCATTATAAAAACCTATTTTAGCAAAGTTATTAGTGTATGTTCAATTATTAATTAGTTTTCTGTGAAAACTGAAAAGAGTAACAAATTTTCTTTTTCAGAGCAATATACATTGTTTTAAAAATAAAAAAAGCGCTTCAGGTACTGTTACCTGAAGCGCTTTGAACCAATTGTAAAAAAGCTATCAGGGGTCAGGGTTTTCTGGATGTAGGTGTTGTCTTTTTTGTTGATTTAACTCTTTTGATAACTCCATAAAGAGGCCCTGAAGCAAGATAAATCAGAAAAAGAGTAAAAAGCATAATCTGAGGTTCGGCTGCGATGAGAATAAAAAAGAGCAGGAAACCAATGAGTAGCTGGAAACGTTTCATTTTCAGTGGTGGTCTTTCTTTAAAGCTGTAGTAAGTATGATTTGAGACCATCAAGTAGGATAAAAGATAAACAAGGAGCAGCAGAGATATGTGTTTTACTTCTCCTGTGAGACCAAGAAAATGTGTGAATAATACAGAAGCTGATATCATAGCAGCCGCAGCAGGACAGGGGAGTCCGATAAAGTTCTTGGATTCTGACGTGCTGTTTTGAGTATTGAAGCGCGCCAAACGAAGAGATGTCATGGCAGCATATAAAAATGCTGCAAGCCACCCATATCGTCCATATGGGTGAAGTGCCCATAGGTATGCAAGGACAGCAGGTGAGACGCCAAATGAGACCATATCACACAGAGAGTCAAGTTCTGCTCCGAATTGACTGGTGCTCTGTGTCATGCGAGCGACTCGACCATCGAGGGCATCAAAGATGGCGGCGACTAAAATGGCAATTGCTGCCGTCTTAAATTCTGAGTTAACTGCCGAAATAATGGAGTAGAATCCACAAAACAGACTGGCCAGTGTAAACATACACGGCAGAGGGTAAAAACGATTATTTGGTTCTTGTGAGCTATCGATCATTTATTATATGCTCCATAGGAAAGGAACGATCTGTTTTAAGTGAAAGATGCAATGGCTGTTTCTCCGGCGCGCACCTTCTGTCCTATTTGAACGAGGACTTTACTGTTTGCTGGTAGGTAGAGGTCGACTCGTGATCCAAAACGAATGAGTCCAAAACGTTTTCCACGCTGTACTGTATCATTTGGTTCAAGCCAGTTGACGATTCGTCTTGCAATGAGTCCTGCAACCTGTACAAAGGCAATCTGTTCTCCGGATTTTGTGGTAAGGATTACACCACAGTTTTCATTTAAAAGGGCACCTTTTTCGCTATCAGCTGAGTAAAATTTGCCAGGTTTGTAGACAATTTTCTCCACCGTCCCATCAATGGGTATACGGTTAACATGGACGTTAAAAACATTCATGAAAATCGAAACTTTAATAACCCTATCATTAAGGAAGGTTTCATCGGACTGTTCTTCAATGATGATAACTTTCCCATCGGCAGGAGAGATGAGTTTGTCAACTGTCGCATCAGTCATACGTTCAGGGTCGCGAAAAAAAGCAACAACAAATGTGGTCACACCAAGAGCTGGCCATGCTAGAAATTCATAGCCGAGGATGGCAGTAATAAGGGTCACAAAACCAGAGAAAAGAATAAAGGGGTAACCTTCACGGGCAAGTGGAATTCGTGGCTGAATCATAAACGTTTACTTGTATTGTAGGTGATGGTTAACAGCAAAAGCAGATAACGAAAAATCGTAATCTGCTTTTGCGTAGTAAATCAAAAAATACGTAATGAAAGAAGCTCTTTAAGAGAGTGACAAAGCTGGCTTATAATTACTTTGGTGCTCTAGCCATAGCAATGGTTCCAGTCCTTACAATTTCTTTAATTCCGATGGGACGCAGGATATCTATAATGGCTTGAATTTTTGTGGCTGACCCTGTTACTTCAACGGCATATGCCTTTGGGCTGACATCGACAACTTTCCCACGAAAGATATCAATAACACGTAAAACTTCTGCACGTGTGGTATTCTCAGCTTTAACTCTGATAAGAGCCATTTCTCTCTCAACATACTCACCATCACTGATATCGGTTACCTTTATAACGTCAATGAGTTTATGAAGCTGTTTCGTGATCTGTTCAACGATGGCATCGTTACCAGATGTTACAAGTGTGAGGCAGGAAAGTGAGGAATCAAGTGTTTCCGCAACACTAAGACTCTCAATGTTAAAGCCACGGCCACTGAATAATCCAGTGACCCGGGAAAGGACCCCGGGTTTATTTTGAAGAAGAACTGAAAGTGTATGTTTCATCGGTTTATCCTGTGAATATAAAATTCTAGTTGTTCATAAGGTGCCTTTTTATACTGGCACCTTTAACGATTTTACTTTTTTGTC
>DAOWDZ010000244.1 GCA_030638765.1 Desulfocapsa sp. | reverse complement strand
GATAGCTTTTTCAGGTCGTTTTTGGTGATCAGATCTTTTTTTGCATCATAAACATCGTCCATTAACGCTTCCATGGGCATGTCTTTAGCATTTGTATATTTATAACTTTTCACACCATATCGTAACACACCAATTTTCCGTAAAATCATTATCAATTGACTGAACACTTTTTTCATAACAGAATTTATTCTCCAGCAAAATGTTTGAGGGAAATTCGTTTATTTTAAAATCAATGATGATAGAGGCACAAGTAAAATATTTTCAAAAAACACTCTCACGCGTGCAAATAGTAACCTCTGGCAATCTTGATGAATTCCAGCACTTGTTGCTCCTGCCAGTTTTCATCCTTACCTAACTCTTTTGCGAGAATCTTAGCCACTTCAGGAGCCATTTCAATTGCAGCTCTGGCATCAAGAAAGAGTGCTCTTTGACGCCGCGCCAATATATCTTCAACGGTTCGTGCCATCTCATAACGTACCGACCAGATTACCTCGACACGAGTATAGGGAAGGTTGGGATGCAGCTGTTCACCCAGCTCAGGGTGGTCTAATACATGATCTCGCATGTAATCTGCATCCGAACCATAATAGTAGAGAGGCTCTTTATAATCTACATTTGCAAGCCAGCCATGAATAGGCATATCTTCTGTTCTGCACTTCTGATCTTTTAGTCCTCCCACCATTGCCGCTTTATCAACGGTGTCTTGAGCCATCTTGCGATAAGTGGTCCATTTTCCTCCTGTTATTGTGACCAGGCCAGATAGTGATACTCGTAGATGATGACTTCGGGATATCTCCTTGGTACTGGTACTCTCACCCTCTTCCTTAGGGGCAGCAAGAGGCCTGAGTCCTGCAAAAACAGAAAGAATATCTTCACGCTTTGGTTCACGGGTCAGATATTGCTTGGCCGTTGAGAGAATAAACTCAATTTCTTCCTCCAATGCCCGTGGCTCCAAGGAACAGTCATTCAAAGGAGTATCTGTGGTTCCCACCACCACCCGATCATGCCAGGGAACTGCAAAAAGTACTCTTCCATCAGAGGTCTTTGGTATCATGATAGCAGAATCACCCTTCAAAAACTGTTTATCCAGTATGACATGCACTCCCTGACTTGGTTTTACCAGTGGCGGGGCATCGGGATCATCCATCCTCATGATTGCGTCAACAAAAACTCCGGTGGCATTCACCACACTTCTGGCGAGTAAATTGTGGGTTTCACCACTTTCCAGATCAACAGCCTCCACCCCTGAGATAATTCCATCTTTATTTTTACTGAGTCCGGTTACACGCATATAATTTATCAAAACACCACCATGCTCAGCACAGGTTTGAGCAATATTTACAGCCAGCCTGGAATCATCAAACTGCCCGTCATAGTAGATAACACCACCACGAAGACCTTCTGTTTTGAGATTAGGGATAGCACGTAAAACTTCTTCGGAAGAAAGAGACTGTGACGGACCAAGACCTAATTTTCCGGCCATCATATCGTAAACCTTCATACCCACCGTATAAAAAGGACCATCCCACCAGTCGTAATTAGGAATAATGAAGGATTGATTTTTAACCAGATGGGGAGCATTCTGCCGCATGAGTCCTCTTTCATGGAGAGCTTCAAGCACCAGAGAGATATCTCCCTGAGCAAGATAACGAACACCTCCATGAACCAGTTTAGTGGAGCGACTTGATGTTCCCTTACTGAAATCAGACTGTTCCAGAAGTAATGTCTTATATCCACGAGATGCTGCATCGAGCGCAGTCCCAAGGCCGGTGGCACCACCTCCAACAACAATCATATCCCACTGTTTTCCTGCCTGTTCCCTAATGTTTACCAGCATTCGTTCGCGTTTCATGAATTCTCTCAATAAAATAATAAGGTTTTCACCGTAAGCATGACAGCAGCTGTCATATACTTACTGAAACATCTACAAAGGAGTAAACGGGAAGTCAATACACTCTGCACAAAACGATCACCAAAAATCTTTCTAAAATAAGGATCGCCTGCGAATATCCCCTGGTTGACGTTTTCCAAAACAACTGTTAATTTAACACAAATTCTAAAAAGGTGTTACAGATGCTCAAGCGCTTTACAGTCTCAATGGAAGAAGACCTTCTTGACGATTTCGACAGCTTTATTCAGGATCATCATTACCAAAATCGTTCCGAAGCCCTCCGTGATCTCATTCGCAACCGTTTTATTGAAAAAGAGTGGAAAGCCGACAAAGATGTGATGGGTGTTATCTCACTTGTCTACGACCACCACCAGCATAAACTTCAGGAAAAAGTTACAGAACTGCAGCATGGTTTTCATCATCAAATCATCTCCACCACCCATGTACACATGGACCACGACAACTGCCTCGAAGTAATTATTGTGCGGGGTAAAGCTGGTGAAGTGCGTGAGCTAGCCGACAGTCTCAGGGCACTTCGGGGTGTCCGAAACAGTAGCTTGTCTATGAGTTCCACCGGCATCGCTCTCCATTAAGGGGAAAGAGCACATCCATGCATATCTCAGAAGGGGTTTTAAGTGCGCCGATACTTGCAGGTGGGGCTGTTCTCACGGTAGCCGGCACAGCTATTGGTCTGAAAAAACTTGATTACGATCACATAATGACCGTATCGCTTCTTTCAGCAACCTTCTTTGTGGCTTCCTTGATCCATGTTCCCATAGGACCCGGTTCAGTACATCTTCTTCTCGGCGGATTACTTGGTATTATCCTCGGCTGGAGTGCTTTTCCTGCCATTGTTGTGGCTCTTGCTTTACAGGTGCTCTTCTTTCAATATGGCGGAATAATCGTACTGGGTGTCAACGGATTCATTATTGCAGGCCCTGCTGTACTCTTTGGCATTATCCTTAGACCCATGGTATCAGGAACCAGAAAACAGCAGATGAGTGCAGGATTTCTGGCTGGATTCTGTTCTATTTGTCTATCGGCACTCCTTATGGCAACTGCTCTGTTTCTTTCGGATCAGGGGTTTTTACGGGTTGCAGGACTTGTGTTGCTCAGTCATCTCCCCGTGATGCTTATTGAAGGGCTGATAACCATGTTTGTTGTCACCTTTCTCAATAAAGTACAACCGGAAATCCTTTCGTTTAACTGACGCTTAAAGATAATTATGCTTATACGATATTTCTTTCTTTTAAGTTGCCTTCTGCTGCTGCCACACCAGGCACAAGGCCATAAAATCCATGTTTTTGCCTGGGTATCCGGAAATACGATCACAGTGGAATCCAATTTTTCAGGTAATCGCCCCCTTGTCAAAGGAATCATCACAGTTCAGGACAACAAAACAAAGGATTTGTTACTGGAAGGAGTTGGAGATACAAAAGGAATATTCACCTTTCCAATTCCTGCCCGTGCCAGAGAAAAAGCTTTGGATATGCTCATCATTGTTTCGGGTGGCGAAGGACACCAGAGCCAGTGGCTGATTCCTGCCAGTGAGTATCTTCCTGACCAGACACCCGTTCCGGCCATCGATTTATTACCTGATACGCTAAGCTCCGATACCGCCACAATCAGTCATGAGAAAATAGAAGCGATCATAGCAGAACTCCTCAAAAAAGAACTCGCACCCATTAAGCGAAGCCTTGCTGCAGCGGAAAACAAAAAACCGGACTTTCGTGATATCATGGGTGGAATCGGATACCTTCTTGGTCTTGCAGGACTGATCAGCTGGCTGAAAAACCGTAAACCTGAGGATTCATCTGACAAATGATAGAGGAACCCTTTGCTAACGGCGTAAGTTTTTTTCATAAACGTGATCCTCGAATCAAAATCATTGCTGCTGCAAGCCTGAGCCTGGTACTTGCTCTTACGTCATCGTTCACAACAGCAATTACAGGATTTATTTTTACCGCTTTTCTGCTTATCCTTTCCAAGCCTGATTTTTCTCTTCTGGTAAAACGAATACTGAGTGTAAATATATTTACTCTCTTTCTTCTTATTACCCTTCCTTTCACCTATGGCAGCGGAGAAACTGTGGGTTTTGGGGCCTTCACTATCAACCTGGATGG
>DAOWDZ010000130.1 GCA_030638765.1 Desulfocapsa sp. | reverse complement strand
GCCTTATCTGAAGGCGAGAAGATGAAACGAATTAACGAGGCTGAAGGTAAGGCTCAGGAAATTACCATGGTGGCAGAAGCCACGGCACAGGGTATCAGTAAAGTTGCAGAAGCCTTAAGTCTTCCCGGTGGAAATGAAGCTGCCAACCTGGAAGTGGCAAAAAGTTATATCGGTGAATTTGGGAAACTGGCCAAAGCAAATAACACCATGATCCTGCCTGCCAATCTCACGGATGTTGCCTCCATGGTAACGGCTGCCATGTCCACCATTAAGCAGAGCAAGGCTCCCCATCACCCACCACAACCAACACGGAAAACAACCGCCGGAAGACCCGTTGGAGGCTCCCGTCCACGTACAACACAGGCCTAACTACTTTCCCATTTTATGTCTGACCCATGAGATCAGACATAAAATGGAAAGAAAATCGGCGTTACAAAGATAGTGAGTACACCAACTAAAAGGGAGAGTGGAACTCCAATCTTCACAAAATCACTAAAACTATATTTACCAGGACCATACACCATAAGGTTCGTCTGGTAACTCACAGGTGAAATAAAACTGCAGGATGCACCAACCATCACAACGATCACAAAGGGCATAAAACTCACCCCAAGAGCCGAGGCAATGGTCATGGAAATGGGAAACATAAAAACGGCAGATGCCACATTGGTAACCATGGCATCCATCAGAATACAGCCAAGAAAAACAACGGCGAGCGCTATATAAACATTATCACCGCCAAGCATTCCTAGAAAATCACCTATCACAGCAGATAATCCGGAAGCAGTCACTGCTGATTCAAGCCCCATGGCGGATGCAATAACCATCAAAGTCGCAAAATCAACCGACTTCCCGGCATCATGAAGGTTCATGCAGCCCGTAAGAAGCATCCCGCCCGCGGCAAGAAGTGCTGCATTCAGCATACTCATAAAACCAAATGCCACTGAAAAAACCATGGCACCCGTGATGACGGATGCCAGCAAGGCCTTATCGGTTCGCTGAATAGTTGCACCTCTGAGTTTTTTAGTCATCGAAAACTCAGTCTCATTCCGATTACGATAAAAAAATGTATCCTTCACCTCCAGCAACGCAACATCCCCTGCCTGAACAACAGTCTCCTCCAGGGGATAGTCCATGGCTGCCTCTCCCCTTGCAAAAGCCACCAGCCATACTTCAAAATGAGGCACTGTTGCTTCAACTTCGCCAATCTGATGGCCAATCATACTGTTTCGTCTGGACATCACAACTTCAACCAGATGATGACGATGGCGATCGGCCTTTTGTTCTTTTGTGGAATAGAGAGGTTTCAGGCCAATGGTTGCCCACAGATACTTTGCACCGCTGATATCAGCGGAAAAACTCAGAGAACACCCTTCGGCAAGAACAATTTCTCTACTCAATTCCAGTTTCTTCGACTCACGAAGACAGGACATGATATAAAAGCCATCACTGGACATAAGCCCTGCATCCTCCAGCGTCTTTCCAATAAGAGGGCTATCCTCTTCAACGGTGAGTTCGACCCGAAACCATCTCCGTGCAACTTCACTTTCCTGTATGAGGCTTTCGGGAGTGGACGGGAGTAGCTTCTTACCCACCGTCATAAGAAAGATTAATCCAATAATTGTAACAGGAACACCGACAAGAGACAGGTCAAACATTCCAACTGGAACCATATGGGGAACATCAGTGCCACCCCGTTCAAGAGTCTCGTTCACAAGACCCGCGATAACGAGATTTGTGGCTGTTCCGATAAGTGTGCAGGTTCCTCCAAGGATTGATGCATAACTTAAGGGAATAAATAACTTTTTAGGATCGAGCCCACAACTCTTTGAAAGATCCCGAATAACAGGAATCATCATGGCCACAAGTGGAGTATTGTTCAAAAACGCTGAGCCGAAAGCAATGTTGGGTAATATTCTCAGCTGTGCCTTAAATATCGAATGAGGCCGGCCAATGAGTTTTTCGCTTAATATGGAAATTGCCCCGGTTGAATACATACCAGCAGCAATCATAAACAATGCACCAATGGTCAGAACCCCGGGATTATTAAAACCCTTCAGAGAATCTTCCAGAGGAGCGAGTTTAAATGTAATGGTAAGAGTTAAGGCTCCTATGAAAACTGCAGTCGGTGGGATTTTACTAAAAATCAGAAGAGCAAAGGTCAACGCCAGAATAAGTACAACTATAACTAATGGCGAAATCAAACTATTTTCTTCCCTTCTTATCCCTGTTTTTATCACGGATAAAAAGTTGAATCGGGATTTTGTCAAGCCCCAGGCCATCACGGAACCTGTTGGTCAGGTACCGTTCATAGGAAAAATGAACACCCTTGGAACTGTTACTCATAACAACAAACTTTGGCGGCCTGCTGCCAACCTGTGAGGTATAATAAAATTTAAGACGTTTATTCTTATAGATAGGGGGGGAATGATCTTCCACTGCGCTCTTTAGAAGTCTGTTGAGGGCCGATGTGGGAAAGACCGAAGTAAACTGACGAAACACTGAACCGATGGTTGGAAAAAGCCGTTTAATACCATAACCAGTAAGGGCCGAAGCAGTGAGAAGAGGAGCAAAACCGACAAATGGCACAGCAAGAGATATTTCGCCCATGATCTGCTTTTGACGTTCCTTATCATCCTGCACAAGATCCCATTTATTGACGACGAGAATTAACCCTCTTCCCTGTTCCTGAGTGTAACCGATAACTTTTGTGTC
This sequence comes from Desulfocapsa sp., assembly GCA_030638765.1. The sequence continues at coordinate 5,683 of DAOWDZ010000130.1, read as the reverse complement.
CTGTTCGGTGATCCCTTCTTCAGCATCGATCAGAACCACTGCGATATCACATTTCTCAAGGGCAGCCAATGCCTTTAATATGGAAAACTTTTCGAGCTTTTCCTTAGTCTTCCCCTTTCTTCTGATTCCAGCAGTGTCAATAAGCAGATAGCTATAGTTGCCATGGGTCAGGAGGGTATCCACAGAATCCCGTGTGGTACCAGACACTTCTGAGACCACCATTCGATCTTGACCGAGAATCTGATTGATCATGGATGATTTACCGACATTGGGGCGGCCGAAAAAAGCTACTTTCACCGTACCTTCCGGGAGATCAATCTCATCATCACTCTCAAGAAGACTCTCATCGAGTGCGTCCATCAAGGTGTAAAAACCGTACTTATGTTCAGCAGATACTGCCCATAACTCTTCGACACCAAGCTCATAGAACTGAGACATCTGCTCCAGTTCCTGTTCCGGACCGTCGATCTTATTCACCACATAAAAAATGGTTTTTTGTGTCCGACGCAAAAGGTTTGCCACTTCCTTATCTGCAGGAGTAACCCCTTCACGGCCATCGAGCACAAAAAGGATAATATCCGCCTCATCTATGGCAGCCAATGCCTGATTACGAATATGCCCGCCCATGACATCCCCAATGGCATCTTCAATACCACCCGTATCCACCAGCATAAAAAGTTTATCGTTCCAGACAACTTTGTCGTAATGACGATCACGAGTCACACCCGGAGTGGGATCAACAAGCGCTTTTCTGGAGCGCGTAATACGATTAAACAGAGTAGACTTCCCGACATTGGGACGTCCAACAAGTGCTACAACTGAATGGGTTTGAATAGGCATAAGAGATTGTTATTTTATATCAGCGATAAATTTATTGGATGATTCGATGGCAATGTTCATGGACTTGATCAACTCTTCGGTTTGATCTTCAAGATTGGCAAATTCAGTCTGTAATGAACCAATTGCCTGGGCATTTAAATTATGTTTGAGAAAGAGGACATTATCATGAAATATTCTAAGAACTGGATCCATGCTTTCCTCTGCAGTTTTCATTGTGACCAGCATTTCATTATAGCGTTCTTTTGTAGCTCGCAACTGCTCCTGACTTGAACGACGTAACTCTTTACTTTCATACTGACCCAATTCCTTATTCCACTCTTTAAAAAGTGCCTTTGCAACGGACTCTATTTTATCAATACGACTAGAAACATTGTCGGCTGCACCCTTGCTCTTTTCATACTCTTTATTCAGTTTATCATAGGCTTTTTTCAGATCAGTTTCTTCAAGTTTCACAATTGAATCAAATTGTTCAAGAGCTGTTTTAAACTGTTCCTGCGCGTCAGCCTGAGCATCACGTCCTTCTTCTACACGATCGACAAGAATATCACGTTTATGAACACCCACTTTTTCCATGGCACCATAGTAGGTACTGGAGCAACCTGTTATAAAGGAGAGTAGAAGAACAGTAGAGCAAAAAAATAGTACATTTTTACGCAACGATCTCATGGCAACAACCTCTTTTGGAATTCTAATTGAAAAAAAGTATTGTAAGACGAGTAAACTTATACTGAAGTCTGATTACTGGCTATAAATAAACGCAAGTTAAAAATGAGAAATGGATATTTTCATTCCCATATTCCAGCAATTGGAGCTTTACAGGAAGAACATCGTCCCTCAATAAGTCTGTTTTTCCGAATGGAAAAACCATGGCGTAAAATCACTTCTGCTTTGCAGGATGAACAACTGCTGTTTTCCCCGCCGCTTCCAGGTCTGTTTCCTGCATAAACGTGTTGAAGACCTTTTTGCAATCCAATTTCACGAGCACGCTCAAGACTTTCAAGCGATGTTGCCGGACAGTTTGTCAGCTTGTAGGTTGGATAAAATCCAGTAACATGCCACGGGATAGCGCTATCAATTGAAATGAGAAAATCCGCAATCCTATTCAATTCTTCTTCACTATCATTACGCCCTGGTATCAACAGTGTTGTAACCTCTACCCAAACACCTGCTGCATGCATTCTTCTGATGCTATCGAGCACTGGTTGCAATTTTGCCCCGCATACCTCTTTGTAAAATTCATCACTAAAAGATTTTAAATCAATATTAATGGCGTCGAGCACAGGCACAAGAAGTTCTGTTGCCTGTTTGCTCATATATCCGTTTGAAACAAAACAATTTTTCAACCCTTCGTTTTTAGCCAGCTTCATACAGTCATAGGCGAATTCAAAAAATATAGTTGGTTCCACGTAGGTATAGCTAATGGACTTACAATTTGCAGTCACTGCACTTTCTATAACATAACCCGGGGTTCTATTCTTTCCTGGCACAGAATCACTACTAAAATCACAAGCTTGAGAAATAGAGGAATTTTGACAATGAAGACAGGTGAAGTTGCATCCCACCGTTGCAATGGAAAAGGTTCGACTTCCTGGAAGAAAATGAAAAAGAGGCTTTTTTTCGATGGGATCAACATTTTCAGCAACAACTTTTCCATAGACAAGACTATGGAGTACACCATCCCTATTTTCACGCACACCGCACAATCCACGCTGGCTTTTTTCAATAAGGCAGATGTGACTGCAAAGAAGACAGGTAACCCGTCCATCAGTTTGTTTTTTGTACAGAAGCGCTTCTTTCATGTATCAATCAGAAAAAACGAATGAAAAAGGCCACAATCCGACGACAAAAAGCAATTAATTTAGATTCTTTAGAAAATTCGGAGAACGAAAGAGAACGAAGCAAAACAGATCTGCTGGGATCAGGAAGAACAAGTTTTTTGGGAGCGACACGGTAACAGACTCCTTCCAATTGCCATTTTTTCATGGAAAGCCTCCATCGATACATAGAGTTTCAGAAAAAAACACTACCCACTCAAACGAGTGCATAATTTAATACATAAACCTACCAAAGTCAACGGATGTCAACAATATATCGCGCCAAAAACATCCCCACACACAACATGGAGTAGATATCTCCTTTTATCTCATCATGTTCCGAACAGTACAAAAAAAGAAAATATTAGGAGTTTCATCCCTGTTTTACGGATTACCCAGCCGTATTCGCCACCACAAAAGGAGTGGAACGAACACCAATACTTCCCTTTTTAACCCAGAGCCTCATAAAAGGTATAACATGACCATCCGGATCCACCATATTGCGTAATTCTTCCACAAAAGACACATCGCGACTCAAGAATTCCAAGTAAGAGACATTGCTACTGTAGGGATCCATTACCAAAACAACTCTATCCGTATCAAAGGGATGTTTTTGCGGGGTTCCGCTGAAAGAGATATGGGTCTGGCGTAGATCATTTTCATTTTCAGGTTTCTGATAAACCTGGATGGCAAATTCTTTGATTGCTTCAGGAAAATTTCGTAATACCATATGCACTCCTTTGGTTAAAATGTATTAAATTCTAATGGGTTTCACCTCGCTTTTACATCTTCCTACCTGGGAAAACATATTGCTCTTTGATACCACCATAACTCTGGAATTTCCTGTGCAGTTCATGAAACCAACCCAGGCATATTCAATAGACGAGTAGAGACTTACATTTGATTTCAAAATACCATCAAAAGTTCGTCTTCGTCAAGTTTACACTATTCTGAGTGTTGTAAAAACACCCTCAATAGTGAATAATAGTAATGACATCAACTCTAAATATAACCTATGGTATTCTCTATGAAAACATAGACTAATCCACCTACCTGTCATATTGATACTCCTTACCCTCGTATGCTTCAATTAATCCAGATGGCAAAGGTAAAGAAATCGATGTCGTTGGTGGCATCAATCGAATAGCCTCCCTTATCAAACTCATTGAAGACGAGAGTGAAACACCAGTCATTGTTTTATCTTCCGGCGGCGACATCATGCACCGTTATTGTAATAATTTCCACGAAAAACCCTTAACCCACCGATACCGGATGGCCGTATTTTTATCAGTTCAGGACAATAACTTTACAAATGTATATTAAGGCCCCTCGAAAGGGCATTGTTATGGGGAGAGGCCCTAATCGTACACTACTCTCATATAGTGGCTAATATATGCGCCCTAGTGCTGGATTCACATCTCTGTGGGTAATATATTGACATTAGTCGCCTGACTGCTACAATAAGCATATGCTACCTAGTCTACTCACACCCATTGAAGCACAAATTAAATTAGCATCCCGTTTTAAAACTCTGCGGCTCACTGCTGGATACAAGCGTGCAACATTGGCCAGGCGTTCCGGAGTCAGTGAAGGATCCTTGAAACGTTTTGAAGATACCAGCGAAATTTCACTGAAAAATTTGTTGCGCCTTACCCATGTCCTGGGTCGTCTTCCGGAGTTTGACACTCTTTTGCAAGCCGCTGAGGCGAATAGTCTTGCAGAGTTAAAAGCCAGTGCAGAAAAGAAAGTACCGAAACGGGGCAGGTTCTGAGATGGTAACAGGATATCGTGATATTGAAGTCCGTTTCAGCAGCACCCCGGACGAGTCTACATTCATAGGGACTCTCGCTGAAAAAGATGGTTCTGTCTTTTTTGAGTATGGCCGGGAGTGGCTCGATGCCGGGCTGGAGCTATCCCCATTCACCTTACCGCTGAAACCCGGACTTATAAGTCATAAGGATCTCCGCTTTGGTCCACTATTTGGTCTCTTTGATGATTCCCTTCCGGATGGCTGGGGGCTATTGTTGATGGATCGTTCTTTTCGCAGTCAGGGAATTGATCCTGCCTCTGTTTCAATACTGGACAGGCTGCTCTATCTTGGCGATAAAACCATGGGAGCTCTTACCTATCATCCTGCCGTACAAAGAGACAATTATGATACGCTCCCCGGTTTGCACGAGCTTGCCGCAGAAGCCAGGCAGGTGTATGCCGGAAAAGTGGAAAACATTCTCCCACAGCTTATGCGAGCAGGTGGAAGTCCGGGAGGGGCACGTCCCAAGGTTCTTATTGGTTTTAACCCGGTCACTGATGATATGATCTCAGGAGAGGGCGATATCCCGTCTGGTTTTGAGCATTGGATTGTTAAGTTTTCAGCCAGAGAAGATCTCACCGATGCGGGAGTTGTGGAATATGCATATGCAAAAATGGCTACTGCTGCAGGGATTGCAATGGAAGAGAGTCGTCTTTTTACAGCTGGAAATGATGAGCATTTTTTCGGGGTGAAACGTTTTGACCGGCTGCCGGGAAACAGACGGTGCCATATCCACACATTCGGCAATCTTATCCATGCAAATTTTCGCGTACCCGGCAGTGATTATGCAGATCTGCTGAAGGTTACCAGCCTTTTAACTGAAGATCATCAAGATCTTGAAGCGGCATACCGACTAATGGTCTTTAATGTTCTGGCTCATAATCGCGACGACCATGTGAAAAACTTTTCTTTTTTGTTCAATGATCAAACGGGCCGATGGTCATTATCCCCCGCTTATGATTTAACCTTTTCCCGTGGCCCTGGTGGAGAACACACCACCACAGTGCTTGGTGAAGGGTTACAGCCGACACAAAAACATATCTTACAACTGGCAAAACAGTCTGGTATTGCTGCAACGCGTGCTGAAGAGATATTTCAGGAAGTAAAAGGAGCCGTTTGCTGCTGGCCGGATTTTGCAATTCTTGCAGGAGTTGGAAAAAAAACCCGCCGGAAGATAGCTTCTTTTCATATGATACAGTTTTTTAATTAACTCTTCTTT
>DAOWDZ010000102.1 GCA_030638765.1 Desulfocapsa sp. | reverse complement strand
TCAAGAGACATGATGGAGCCGGCCACGGCATCATTTGTTCATAATCAACTGGGGTTGTCGGAGGATTGTCTGCTCTTTGATTTGTCTAATGCCTGCCTTGGGTTTCTTGATGGCATGGTGATGCTTGCCAATATGATAGAGCTTGGGCAGGTACGCAATGGTTTGGTGGTGGCTGGTGAAACCGCTGAAGAACTTGTGGAGTCAACTATACAGGCACTGCTTGACGATGAGAGTCTTACCAGAAAGAAGATTAAACCAGCTTTTGCTTCCCTTACAATAGGTTCAGGATCTGTGGCTCTTTATATGTGTAATCTGCTGCCGGATATGAATAAACCACGCCTTATACGTGGTGCCTGGAAGGCCAATACCAAGCATTCGAATTTGTGTCAGGGAGCGCAAAGTGGTACTGATACAACCCTTATGAATACCAACTCCGAAGAGTTGTTAATACGAGGAGTTGAGACGGCCCACAAAACTTGGCAGGATTTTGCATCCATCCCTGGCTGGAGTGAAAATGATATTGACAGATATTTCTGTCATCAGGTGGGAACTGCCCATGCGCGATTACTCTTTGACACTTTAGGACTTGATCTGGAGAAGAATTTTGAGACTCTGCAGATCCTTGGGAATGTTGGATCGGTATCTGCACCTATTACTATGGCCATGGCCATTGAACTGGATCATTTCCGTCGTGGTGAGAAGGCTGCCATGCTCGGAATAGGAAGTGGCATCAATTGCCTGATGCTAGGCCTAGAGTGGTGAAATAATGGGCCGTTGCGGCCTATTATTGGGGAATTAGGAAAGCTTATGAAGTCAGTTTTGACAGAAAAACAGGGGCAGAGTTTGTTGCGGCTTGCTCGGTTAACAATTGCTGAGAGGTTGGGGAGTAAGGACGATGTTGTATCTGTAGAGGATTCAGGGCTTAATGCTGAATATGGAACTTTTGTCACCCTTAAAATGAAGGGTGCTTTGAGAGGTTGTATTGGTAATCTCCTGCCAAGTGGTTCCGTTGCTGAAGGTGTAAAACGCAATGCTCTAAGTGCTGCTTTTCATGATAGTCGTTTTTCTCCACTGACAGCCACTGAGTTTGAGGATGTGGAAATTGATATTTCAGTGCTCAGCAAACCTCAGAAACTTGAATATGAGGATGGTGCTGATTTAATCAGTAAACTGCGCCCCGGAATAGATGGGGTTACCTTACAGCTTGATAGAGCAGGGGCCACGTTCTTGCCTCAAGTTTGGGAACAACTTCCCTCCCCAGAACTTTTTTTAGGCCATCTGTGCCGTAAAGCAGGTCTTGTGGATTCAGCCTGGGAGACATCTCACCCGGAGATAGAGATATATCAGGTGCAATATTTTGAAGAGGAAAAGGGATGAAGGAAGTATTGCTCAGTGATGAATTAAGCAAAGAGATTTGCAAAATTTATGAAGAAATGGAAGCAGATTATGATGTGGTGGCGAAAAACCTGAAGTTTAGTTGTGATGGCTGTCCGGACAACTGTTGTGATTCTTACTTTTTGCATCATACTTATACAGAATGGGCCTATCTCTGGGAGGGCGTTCGGGTACTTGATGAGACCAGACAAGAGGAACTCATCGAACGTTCAAAGAAATATATTGTGGAATGTGAGAAGGCGGTGGCTGCGGGTGAACGTCCTCAGGCTATGTGTCCAATTCTTGATGATGGCCGTTGTACTCTCTATAAACATCGGTTGATGGTCTGCAGGACTCATGGTGTACCTGCTGCCATGAGACGGCCAGATGGTCAGATTTTAAATTTCCCCGGTTGTTTCAGATGTCAGGACATCGTGAAAAAGAAATTTGTCGATGATTCTGAGGCACCTCATGTGGAACGAACACCACTTTTACAACGATTGGTCGGGGTGGAACGGGAGCTCATGGGAGAAAAGTTGCATCTCTATCCACGAGTGAAATTAACCATTGCCCAGATGCTGGTGAATGGCCCTCCTGCCATTCCTACACCGCATTGCGAACGGCCAGGCATTAAATCTAATGTATAATCCCGGTGAAGAGATTGTTCAGATTGTTGATCGGGACAATCTGGAAGTAGAGGCATTAGCAAGACGAATTATGCGTGAACAGGGGCTGATCCATCGTGCCTCATATATCCTTGTTTTTAACGATCAAGAGGAACTTTTTCTCCAAAAACGAACTGACACCAAGGATCTGTATCCATCCTGCTGGGATGTGGCGGCAGGCGGTGTGGTTTTAGCTGGCGAAACGTATGAAGAGTCCGCCGAAAGAGAGCTTGCCGAGGAGCTTGGAGTTGATGGTGTTTCCTTCACCTCCCTTTTTGATCAATATTTTGAAGAAGACGATAATCGGGTTTGGGGGCGGATTTTTTCCTGTACCCACAATGGACCTTTTCAGTTACAGAAGGAAGAAGTCGCCTCAGGCTGTTTTATGAGTGTCTCTGATATATTTGAATTATCTAAAAAAGAAAAATTTACCCCCGACGGGATTGATATACTGCGTAAGGTCGCACAATAAATGAATAAAAGACAGACTAAACAAAGACAAATCAGAAGAAGAAAGCAACGTACTATTCGAAAATGTGGAATTGTTGCAACCTATACCTCCACAAAGCTCATCGAAGTGGAGCTGGTAAAAGAAAGTCCAGTCATTGTAAAGGCAAAACCATCTCCTAAACCGCAGCCAAAAACGGACAGACAAACTGTTGCTCCTGCGCCTTCTCAAAATAAGAATCAGCAACCACAAAAAAAACCTAGAAAATGGAGTGTTTCACAATTTCGGGTGGAGCCGGAAGAGGGAAAATCAAGGTTCCATGACTTCAAACTTCCAGTAGGACTTATGCATGGAATTGCGGATCTCAATTTCAAGTATTGCACACCCATCCAGCAAGAATCACTGCCCGATGTTATTGCCGGTAAAGATATTATAGGTAAAGCTTCAACGGGAACCGGAAAAAGTGCTGTGTTTCTTATTGGGATTTTCACACGCCTTATTCGGGAACAGCAGCAAAAACGTAAAAATGGAACTCCTCGGGCACTTATCATTGCACCAACCAGAGAGCTTGTTATTCAGATTGCAAAGGATGCAAGAGAAATAGCCAAATATTTACCCATGCGAGTGGCAGAGGCCTATGGCGGCACTGATTATGAACGTCAGCAAAGAAATCTGAAAAGCAGGCCTGTGGATATTCTGGTGGCAACCCCGGGACGATTACTCGATTTTTCAAGAAAGCGTGTGGTTAATCTGCGTGAGGCTGGCATCATGGTCATCGATGAGGCGGATCGGATGCTTGATATGGGATTTATTCCAGACGTTCGATCTATCATACATCAGATACCCAATCGTGATAAACGACAGACCCTGATGTTTTCAGCAACGATCACTGAAGAGGTAACACGCCTTGCATCGCAGTGGTGTGTAAAACCAATTTCGGTGGAAACCGAGGCTGATAAAGTGGCTGTGGAAACCGTGACCCAGGTTGTTTACACTCTCACAAAAAATGAAAAGTATAAGGTTCTCTATAATATTATTCAAAGTGAGGACTGCGACCGGGTTATCATCTTTACCAATATGAAGCGGGATGCCAAGGGGCTCAATGACCGCCTGCGTCGTGACGGTGTTAATAGTACCCTGCTAACAGGGGACGTTCCGCAGCAGAAAAGAACTGCTCGCCTTGAGAGTTTCAGAGATGGAAAGATCAAGGTGATGGTGGCAACGGATGTTGCCGGGCGTGGAATTCATATCGATGGCATCAGCCATGTGGTTAATTTTACTCTTCCGTATGAGCCTGAAGATTATGTGCACCGTATAGGGCGTACTGGCCGTGCTGGTGCTGAAGGAATTTCCATTAGTTTTGCAGATGAAGAAAGTTCTTTTTATCTGATGGATATTGAAGAGTATATCGGAGAAGCACTTCCCTGTGTGGAACCTTCTGATGAATTATTAAAGCCGGTTACCAGAAAAAAATAGATCTGATTTTTTGATAAATGTTGGATTAATTAACAGGATTGTATTGCCTACAGAGAGTGATTTTTGAGTAGTAAAGGTGATTTCATATTTGAGATAAACAGGAGACAAGTTCTTCTCTCTTGCCTGTTGTCAGTTGTAACATTTTTTTCAACTTTCGGAATACTTCAGTGTGCTGAAAATACACCGGGAATGCGCTATTCGTGTGAACCGGAAGATTATGTAGATATCATACCGGCCGAATTACCTTTCTTTAAGAAAAAAGCACCCAATGTATTTGATATCACTCAATACTATGATGATCTGGAACCACCTAGTCAGGACGGATACTTGGGGCGTTATTCGATTTTTAGTGAAGATGCCCTGTTCTTTTTAGGCCCGGCGTTTATGATGCTGGGAGGCATTTATCTGTTGCCTGAAAATGTCTCAAATTGGCAAAAAGATGATATTAACTGGGAGCATGGATCTGAGAAGTGGCCCGGAAATGTCACCTCCTGGCGCTGGGATGAAGATGATAACTGGATCAATTATATTGGCCATCCTTATTTTGGTTCTGCCTATTATATCTATGCCAGGCATTATGGATTTTCTCGACTTGAATCGTTAAGCTTTTCTTTTACAGCATCTGCATTCTATGAAATTGGACTGGAAGCATGGGCGGAACCGGTCTCTATTCAAGATATGATTTTCACACCTCTGTTAGGCTGGGGACTGGCTGAATTACTCCTTCCCCTGGAGCATAAGATTAAGCAAAATGATAAAAAAGTCCTTAACAGCAGGGCCCTGGGAGCAGTGTCCCTTTTTCTGATTGATCCTCTTGGGCATATTGTTATTCCCTTTAAAAACCTGACAAAACGAGTCTTTTCAAGGGATGCCGAGGTAAGTATTTCTCCAGTGGTCAGTTACCCAAGTCTGGTAGGCGGGTCGAACACAGTAATTCAGGATGAAAAGCAGTTTGGTCTTGTTTTGAGAATTGACTGGTGAGAATCCTGCTTTGCTTAAGAACTCTCTGTGAATAATGCCGAAAGAGCTTTTTCCATACCGAGTATCTCTTCTTCGTAGAGAGCATCTTTATACTGGTTACATTTTTGTTTCAGTTTAAGAACCTGTGCGGACAATTCAGTAAGACCCAAATTAAGCAGACTTCCCTTCATGCTGTGCATGACCCTGCTCAGTGTTTAAAATAGCACCATTTGCAGTACAGGCATGTGCTTTCTATATCTTTGGACTATTTTACGTAGATCGTTTGTTTCCATTTTGAGAAGCCATGGAAGAGTTACTGAAAAGCTGTATGGTTATTTTTTTGGATGACAGGTTTTACAGGATTTTCCCTTTGGTACTTTCATCTCAATATGACATGGCCAGCAGAATTTTTTATGAAAGTCGTTTTTGCTAGTGGTGAGTTTTACAAATTCAACGACAAGAGCGCCGCCACCTTTGGCATTCTTGTGGCATTTTGCACATTCCACTTTTACCTGGTGGCTGTGGTGAGGAAATATTACTGCACTCTTTTTGCCTTCTATTTTATAAGCGGCTTTTAAATCGATTGTCTTAGGCCCTTTTTCTTCAGCTGATGTCCAGGAAGCAATGGCTAAGAGAGAGAATGTCAGAAGAATGGTGGCGGATAAGTATTTCATGGGGCATCTCCTTGGAAAAATTATGGCTTACTGTCACGATTCAGATAATTTATTCACAATTAAGATACGGACTTTATTCTATCCAAGACAGGATTGCAAACTGAAACAATTCATAAGAGAAGCTGCTATCTGACTGTGGAGTTTTATACACTAAAAAGTGTATTTTAGGCCAATACATGGATAGTTAGAAGATCCTTTTCCGATAATTGTTCCCATACCAGAGCGGTGATGGATACGTAAGAGTAGGTCCCAGTCGGGTACCCCGGGGATTTCGAAGGTCAGTTCCAATGTCAGATACCCTAGAAACTGCTGAGCTTCTTCGTTCCTACTCTTTTCAATTTGGGAAATGTCAGAATAATATGAAAAACCGGCTCCTATCGCAAGGCTTGTGTCCAAGAGGTCATCCCAGGGAAACGCTTGCCAACGTGCCATTCCCAGGCCTACATACTCCCAGATACCTGTGTCGTCACCGACAAGTTTACCAATCTGTCCCTCAACCTCAATGCTGAAAGAATTTTTATAATGGTATATTTCCTTAGCTAAAGAAACGACTAGAACTTTGTTATCGTTAGAATAAGTGGCATCAAAAGTGATCATGTCATCGAGTGTATCGCTGGCATGGACTCCTCCATAGAGAGATAGAGAGTAGCGATAATCCACAGGTGTTTGTGTATTTGCTAAGTTTTTTGCACTTCCATCAGTTGTAAAGAACAGGAATGTTATTAGGACGATTAAAGATTGAGTTGCAATACCGGTATATTTCAAATTGAGGCCTCTTGGGTAGGGTCTTTGTTAATTAAAAAATGAATTATGATTCATCATTAGATCATATAAGAAATATTTTTAACACGATATTTTAAAAAATATTATGTGTACGACTCACGTAATGGCAAGGTTAATGGAGTAAGGAAAACCATACCTTTAGCTTCTTTTTGCCAGTATAGAAAACAGGAATTTGTTACAGGATTATTCGTCAGAGAGAAAACTGCCGTCCGGAAGAAGATTTTTTGGCCGTTGTTTTTTGTCTCTGATTTTATAGCGGGCGCATGCGTTAAAATTTGTGCGGCAATATTGTATTTCAAATGCGTTGTAGAGTAGGTCCTGGCCTAATTTTGGGAAGATTGAGCAGGTAAAAAGAGAAGGGCATGGAGAGGAAGTTGCGTATTTTTCCATAAAGCCAATGAATTTTTCTGCCAGAATGGGATCAAATTGTGTACCATTGTTTTTTCGAATTTCTTCCATGGCAAGATCGCTATCGATCTCTTTTCTATAGGATCTGTCGGAGGTCATAGCGTCGTATGCATCTGCAATTGCAATGATCCGTGATAAATAGGGTATTTCCTTTCCCTTCAGGCCATCTGGATAACCTGTTCCGTCATAGCGCTCATGATGATATTTTATGACTTTGGAAATTATTGAAACACGTTTATCCGATTCCATGGGGTGAAGAATTTGAGCTCCAAGTTCCGGGTGCTTTTTTATGACTGCAAATTCTTCGTCAGTGAGTTTGTCAGGTTTCCCCAATATATTATCAGGAACACCTATTTTACCAATGTCATGCAGTACACCACTTAATCGTAATAGTTCAAAATCAACCTCTTCCTCTGTGGCATATTCTGCCAGTTGCAGCGAGAGGTTGGTCACTCTTCTGGAGTGGCCATGGGTATACTGATCTTTTTCGTCGAGAGATATTGCCAGTGATCCTACAATATTGAGGAAAAATGCTTTTTCTTTTTCACTTGTTTCGGCAAGTTCAGCAAGGAGAAGACGTTCACGAAAAATACGCTGTAGTTTAGCTTTAAGTTCATCACGCTGGAATGGTTTGGTTATAAAGTCTGTGGCACCGGCGGCAACCAGATCGGTGAAGTTGTATAATTCATTATGGCCAGAAATTGCCAGGACATCAATCTCCGGGAAATGCTCTTGCGTGTAGAGTAGCAATCCCATGCCATCCATTTCAGGCATTCGGATATCTGTGATAATGAGACCATATTTGGTGTTCAGCAGACATTCCACCGCCTCCAGTCCGTTTTTTGCTGTATCTGTTTCTATTCCAAACAGGGTAAGGTTCCGTTCGATCAGAATCAGACTGCTTCTGTCGTCGTCAACCAATAAAGCTCTTTCTGTAATCGTTGAAAGGTCTAATTGTGTGTTTTTCATGATCTTGTATTATAAATAATATCGCTTAGCGATTCAAAAAAGATCAAATTTTATTTGAGAGGCAGCCCAAACGAATCTTGCCCCAGTAGATGAATAGCATTATCACCAAAGAGAGAAAGGAAACTGTCATCGGCCATATTGCAGCGGAATCCTTTGCAGGAGAGTGGCCGATGATGATAAATTTTACATCTGTATAGGCCATTGTGACACTCAAGAAACATACAGCCTTTATCGTCCGGGTGAACCATATAAACTTTTCCCTTCTGTTTGTTTTCTTCAATAAGTTGTTCCAGAGGTTTTTCCCTAAGTTCGCGCAGGGTTGCGTCAATCCCCACATGTCCCCCCATTTTTTTTATAAATGCCGGTTCATCGCCTTGCAGAAGTACCTTTTTATACTTTTTACAGCAGGTTCCGCATTGTCGGCATTCCTGGAGAAGGGTTTTCAAGTTTGCATGATCGATGGGGTTATTTGTCATAGATTTTCTCCGCTTAAATAGTCCAGAATTGCCGTAAAGGGTGGCCGTCGAGGAGTTTCTCAGCTCGTGGAACCGGTAAAATACCGGGTCTTTCAAAATTGTTCTGAAGCAGTGCGCCGATGGTAGCAAAAATTGACTCCTCAAGGCTTACCGGATTATATCCTCCTTCCAGTATAAAGAGAAGGCGATTGTCACAGCTTTCTGCCGCATGTCTTCGTAAAATATGTGTTATCGTTGCATACCATTGAGAACTGAGTTCTGTTCCACTAATGGTATCATTTTTATGAGCATCAAATCCAGCGGAAACCAAAATAAATTGAGGGAGGTATTGCTCCACTAGTCCCTGGAGTGTTTTGCCAAGAATATAGGTATATTCTCTGTCACCGAATTGGGCATGAACTGGAATATTAATGGTAAAACCTTTTCCGAGTTTGTTTCCCACTTCTTCAGACTCTCCAGAGAATGGGAACATATCTTTTTGATGAACAGAACAGAGCATAACTTCGTCTGTGTCGTAAAAAATTTCCTGGGTGCCGTTGGCGTGATGAACATCGAAATCAAGGATTAGAATGCGTTTTAAGCCGTAGGTGTTGCGTAAATATTCTGCAGTGAGGGCCACGTTGTTGAATATGCAGAATCCCATACCTCTTCCGGGCGTGGCGTGGTGCCCTGGGGGGCGAATCAGGCCAAATCCATAATCGATATCACCCTCCATGATGCGATTGGCTAAGGCAAAACAGCCACCTGCAGCCAGTCGGGCAGTGGGGATGGAACTGTCCATCAGATAGGTGTCTTTATCATAGGAATAGGGATCTTCTTTGATGGCGTGTTCGCGCAGTTGATCCATATAAAAGGGTGAGTGAGAAGCGGTGATTTCGGCATCGGTTGCTTCTCGTGGCTGGATACGACTGAAACAATCTCCTGTGAGTTTCTGCTGCAGGTGCATATACAGACTGCGAATTCGATCAGGATTTTCAGGAGTAGGAGTGGCGATTGCATGGTGAAGATACCTGTTGTCAAAAACCAGTCCAAGCTTATTCATAGTGGTATTGGTAAATGGGGTGAAAATTGTATTGTTCTATCGTTAGCCGGTAAAGGTGGCCTGTCCTTTGTTCTTTCTGATCTTCATATATGAGTGATTCAATGAGTTCAAAACCAAGTTTTTCAAGGCAGCGTTGCTGCGCTTTGTTACTGATATCGGTGTACATTTCTATGGCTTTGACTGCGGGGAGATGGTTGAAGATATGTATGATAAGAAACTTCTGAATTTCAGTACCATAGCCCTTACCGCGTTCTTCGGGTAAGGCAACTTTCAGAGCCATGGTGATTGTATCTCCACCACTTGCGGTTTTCCAGAAGTGAGCAGTCCCTATTGGTCGATTATCGTCCTTTGTTTCCACAAAAACCATTTTTTCTTTATCACTCCAGAAGACTCCGGATTGAACCTGGGCCCTCATTTGTTCAATGTTGTAATTCTCTGGATTAAGATA